>NZ_JAIRBP010000004.1:106166-162323 GCF_021151495.1 Halomonas sp. IOP_31
TGATTACTGTTAGAGTACTTAGAAGGGCTTAAGGATAGCTTAAGGAAAATCTGCCAGACTGGCGACCTGCAATAGGGACATCATAGGGCTCCATCGTGACAGCACCGCAGCTTTCCATTCTGATACCCGCCAAAGATGAGGCCGGCAACCTGCCTACGTTGCTCGACGAGATTCAGGCCGCCCTTGCGGATACCGACTACGAGATTCTGGTAGTCGACGATGCCTCGCGAGATGGCAGCTGGGAATTGCTTTGTCGGCGCGCCGAGCAGGATGCTCGACTGCGGCCCTTTCGTCACGCGCGCAGCGCCGGGCAGAGCACCTCGATCTGGCAAGCCGCCGGTGCGGCGCGGGGATGCTGGCTGGCAATGCTGGATGGCGATGGCCAGAACGATCCCGCTGATCTTCCGAGGCTTTTCGAACGCGCCCAGCGAGGCGATGTCACGCTGGTCATCGGCCAACGCACCAACCGTCGCGACGACTGGCTCAAGCGGCTCTCCTCGCGGGTCGCCAACGGCGTTCGCGCGGCGCTGCTCGATGACGCCACGCCTGATACCGGATGCGGCCTCAAGGTCATACGCCGCCAGGCCTTTCTCGACCTACCCTACTTCGACCATATGCATCGCTTCACCCCCGCGCTGGTGCTGATGCAGGGGGGCAATTGTCTATCGCTACCAGTCAATCACCGCCCGCGCGGCAGCGGACGCTCGCATTACGGGCTCAACAATCGGTTATGGGCCGGCCTGGTCGATCTGCTGGGTGTCATGTGGCTGCATCGACGTTCGCGTTTGCCCGCGCCGCTGGAAAGCGTCAGCGGGCCGACAACCCTGAGCAATGACCTGAGTACTGGAGAGCCTGCTCTGCCCGAGCAGGCTCTCCAGAGGGCCGGTCATGCAAGCACCTTGAAGGGGGTATCTCGGTGAGTCAGGAGTGGTTGTGGATCACCATCGGCTTTCTTGGCCAGGCGCTGTTCTCGGCGCGCTTCATGGTCCAATGGATCGCCAGTGAACGCGCCAAGCGCAGCATCGTCCCCAAGGCTTTCTGGTTCTTCAGCCTGGGGGGCGGCGCCACACTGCTCGCCTATGCGCTGTATCGACAGGACCCGGTGTTCATCGTCGGCCAGGGGGCGGGGCTGTTCATCTATGTCCGCAATCTGATGCTGATTCACCGGGAGTCCCGCCTGGAACAGGAAACCTCACGCTCTTAGCCCATTTCCTTCGAATGGTGAGTAGCCATGCAACGCCCCGCTTACCTTCGCGGCAAGCAGCACCTTAGCGGACTGTTGGTGCTGATCGCAGCCGTGCTCTTGCTGGCCCTGGGCATCGGCCTGCGCGATCCATGGCCGGCCGACGAGCCGCGCTTTGCTCTCAACGCGCTGGAGATGCTCGATACCGGCAATTTCTGGATTCCCCATCGCGGCGGCGAGCCCTACCCCGACAAACCGCCGATCTTCATGTGGGCGTCGGCGGCGGCGATCGCCCTGACCGGATCGGTGCGGCTGGGCTTTCTGCTGCCCTCGCTGATCGGCGCGCTGGGCACGCTGGGATTGGTGATGGATCTCGCGCGGCGGCTCTATGGTCGACGCATCGCTACGCTCACCGGCATCGCGCTGCTGACCACCCTGCAGTTCGTGCTCCAGGCCAAGACCGCGCAGATCGACATGCTGGTAACGCTGTGGACCACTCTCGGCGCCTACGGGTTGTTGCGGCATGCCCTGCTGGGACCGGCGCGGCGCTGGTGGTACATCGGCTGCGTGGCGATGGGGCTGGGGGTTCTCACCAAGGGCGTGGGCTTTTTGCCATTGTTGATGCTGCCAGCCTGGGGGCTGCTGGCGTGGCGCGGCCAGGCCGTCCGCCTGGCCTGGAAGGACCTAGCACTGGGGGTATTGGTCCTCCTTGCGACCATCGCGCTGTGGGTGGTACCGATGGTGCTGATTACTACGCTGAGCGACGATCCGACCCTTGCCGCCTACCGCAACAACATCCTGTTCAAGCAGACCGGCGAGCGCTATGCCGAGTCCTGGCATCATCTCGAGCCCTGGTACTACTACCTCGTCATGGTAATTTCCTGGGCCTGGCTGCCATTGATCCTGGGGCTGCCCTGGCTGCTGCCCGCCTGGTGGCATCGCGCTCGCCGGCTCGATGCCCGGATACTGCTGCCGCTTAGCGGAGTGGTTCTGCTGGTCGTGTTCTTCTCGTTGTCGCCGGGCAAGCGTGGCATCTATGTACTGCCGGGGATTCCGCTGCTGGTGCTGGCCATGGCGCCGTTGCTGCCGGGCCTGCTGAGCAAGCGCTGGCTGCATTGGCTGGGCGCTGCACTGCTCGCCCTCCTCGGCGGCATTTTCCTGAGCGCAGGCCTGCTCGGCGCGGCCGGGTTGACGGCGCTCGCCGAACTGGCCGCGAAACACGACCTGTCGCCGTGGCTGTGGTGGATCGTGCTGGGCCTGAGTGCGGCGGCGCTGCTTTATTGGCTACGTCCGCGACGCGGCATGCTGGCGCTGGCCAGCTGGCTGGTGGTGTTCTGGGTACTGTGGTCGACCTGGGGCTATGCCCAGCTCGATGCCACCCGCTCGCCACGCGACATGATGCAACGCGTCGAACGGATCACCGGTGACGATACCTGGCTGGCGATGGTCGACTTCGACGAAGAATTCCTTCTGCAAACGCGCCAGCCGACCGTCCACTTCGGCAACGCCACCCCGCTGGGTCGGCAGTTGCAGCGCGCCTATGCCTGGCTGAATGCCCAGCCTCGGCAACGCTGGCTATTCATCGATCAGAATAGGGCTGATGAATTGCAATGCGCCGATCTTTCGCTGGCCCGTGACCTGGGGTTGCAGAATGGCGATCGCTGGTGGTTGATACCGGGCAAGGCCTTCGGGGGCTGCCAGGGCGACACCCAGGCAGCGCCACTGTATGTCGTGCCAACCAGCCTGGAAACATCGCCGGACGATCGCTGAGCGACATCACTGCGCACTCGACCAGTCCTGGCTGCGTGTAGGCGGGGTCGGTGCGGGGCAATCGAGCATATTCGTCGACCAGCTGTCGCTGCGCAATTGATGGCAGCGATCGGGGCCTTCCAGCGGGTCGCGAAGGGACCGGCGATCATCGCTCGACACGCCGTCGACGATCACTTCGACATTGGGCGCCCAGCCGGGACGGTTGCGATGGCCGTTCCGGTCTCCGCCAGTGTAGCCACGCCAGCGATCACGACCGTCTTGCCAACCCATGCGCGGGTCGTCGCGGTGCCGGTCGCTGCCCGACGTCTGACTGCCGAACGTGATGTCATGGCGCCGCTCGTCGGCGGCCGCCGGGAAAGGCGTCGCGAGCAACAGGATCCCGGCCAGCATGAGGCCACCGGTCAGCGTCGGCTTGTGCTTGAGTCGCATCGACTTCTCCCCTTCAGGCCTGCCTTCACGGTAGTTCGCCATTCGTCTCGCCACCATGTGCCACCAGCCAATCCCACAGCAGCAACGCCTCGGGGCGCGGTGAGCGACGCGCCGGGCGCACCAGCCAGAATCCCTCGTCGCTGGGTACGCTCAGGGCGAACGGTGCCACCAGGTCGGCACGCTTGGCCAGCAGGCTGCGGTGGGCCAGCGCCACGCCGCCACCGCGGGCCGCCAGCGACAGCGACATGACCTGACTGTCGCATATCAGCGAGCCGCACTGACGGTCGAGCCCGGGCACCCCGGCGCGCTCGAGCCAGGCCGACCAGCCCACGGCAAAGCCCACCGCATGAATCAGCGTCTCGCCGGCCAGCGCCTGCGGCGTGGCCAGGCGTTCCGCCGTTCCGGCCGAGCAGGCCGGCAAGAGTTCTTCGTCACCCAGCGAAAAAGCCACCGAGCCCTCCCAGTGGCCGAGCCCGTAACGGATCTCGATATCCGCGCCTTCGGGCCCGAAGTCATCGCGCCAGATCGCGCTGACCAGCCGCACCACCACCTGCGGGTGCCGGCGATGAAAGTCGAGCAGCAGCGGCGCCAGCCAGGTCTGCTGCATCACCGGCGTGGCACGCAGCGTGACCGGCGCCTCGACGCGCGGACCGAACACTTCGGCAGTGCCCTCGGCGAGCCGCGCGAAGCCCTCCTGTACGCTCGGCAGCCAGGCCCGACCGGCCGGAGTCAGCGTCAGGCTGCGCGCATGGCGGACGAAGAGCTTCTGACCGAGGCGATCCTCGAGCAGGCGGATGCGCTGACTGACCGCCGACTGGCTCACCGCCAGCTCCTGGCCGGCCTGGGTGAAACTCAAGGTACGCGCCGCGGCCTCGAAGGCCTGCAGCCACAACATCGGAGGCATGGAATCCATGGAAAAGGCAGCCATTAGCTTAGCTTGGTCATTGACCGTAGATTAATCGTTTGTCCAAGGCCCACGCAAACGTCAAGCTGTGTCGCTCAATCGCTATCGACGTTCGCAACAGGAGGCTACCGATGACCACTGCGCATCCCGATCACACCCAGCAGACAGTCACTCGCCTGCGCGTCGACATGGGCGAACTGTCGGCCTACGACGACGGCCCCGCCCTGAACGACGCCGTGGCGAGCGGCGCGCGTGTCACCGTGACCTGGGACGATGGCGTTCACGGCCACTTCCCGTTGCTGTGGCTGCGCGATCATTGCCCGTGCGCCGCCTGCCGCCACCCGCTGACCCGCGAGCGCCTCTACCTGCCGCTCGAGGGTATTTCCGGTGCGCCGAGCGTCGGCCTCGACGACGGCATCCTGCGTGTGGCATGGGCCGATGGCCATCTCAGTCACTACGATCCGGTCTGGCTTTATCAGCGCCGCCTCGCGGAGACCGGCACCCAGCACACGCAAGCGCTGCCGGCGCGCCGCCCCTGGGCGCGCGACTTCCGTCCTACCTGCGTCCGTCATGCCGATTTCCTCGACAGGCCAGGCGAGCGCGAATGGCTCGAGGCGCTGTTGCGCGACGGCCTGGTGCTGCTCGAGGACGGCCCGCTGGCCGACGAGGAGGTCAGCCGGCTGGCCGGGCGCATCGGGCCGATGCGCGCCACCAACTTCGGTGCGCGCTTCGACGTGCGCTCCAAGCCCAACCCCAACAACGCCGCCTACACGGCCATCGGCCTGGCGTTGCACTCCGACCTGCCCAACTGGCGCCAGCCGCCGGACATCCAGCTGCTGTATTGCCTGCAGAACGAAGCCGAGGGTGGCGAATCGATCTTCGCCGACGGTTTCGCGGTGGCCGAGGCCTTGCGTGACGCCGACCCCGAAGCGTTCCGCGTGCTCGCCGAGACGCCCATCGACTTCCGCTTCCAGGACGAGGAGCACGACATCGCGGTCCGCGCGGCGGTGATTCAGCTCGACGCCGACGGCAACCCGCTGGAAGTGCGCTTCAACAACTGGATCCGCGACACCCTGCGATTGCCGCTGGACAAGGTCGAAGCCTGGTACGCGGCCTACCAGCGTTTCTGGCAGTTGCTCCACGACCCGCAACACCAGATCGAGTTCGCCCTCGAGCCGGGCCAGATGATCGCCTTCGACAACCGTCGCGTGCTGCATGGCCGACGCGCCTTCGATCCCAATACCGGCACGCGTCACCTGCAGGGCACCTATCTCGACCTGGACCTGCTGGAATCACGCCTGCGCGTGCTGGCGCGCTGAGCGGCGGGCCCTACTGTCGCTTGCCCGGGCCTCGCCCCCGGGCACTTTATGGCCAGCAGTCGTTGGTCACCGGCGTTTATCCCAGTATCCTGAGCGCGAACTCCTTCGCGACGAGCTGCACCACCCATGAACCGCTCCCTGGGCCTCGTCATCGTCCTGCTGCTCGGCCTGGTCGGCCTGGGCCTGCTCTGGCAATGGCTGGCGATGAACGATGCACTGACCCCGCAACGACTGATGGAAATGACCCGCTATGCGCTGAGCTGGCGCGATTCGCCCTGGGCGGCGCCAGTGGTCATGGGCGTCTACGTCGCGGCGACGCTGATGGTCTTTCCGCTGAGTATCCTGGTGGCGGTGACCGGTTTGCTGTTCGGCCCGCTATGGGGCTTCGGCTACGCGCTCGTCGGCACTTTGCTGGCCTCGGCCGTCACCTACTGGGTGGGCCGCAAGCTCGGCCGCGAAGTGCTGCTGCGCCACGGCGGCAAGCACCTCAATGGCCTGGCCAAACGACTCGCCGGACGTGGCATCCGCACCATGACGGTGGTCAACCTGTTGCCGCTGGCGCCCTTCACGCTGACCAACATGATGGCCGGCGCCTTCCACCTGCGCTTTCGCGATTACATGGTCGGTTCGCTGATCGGGATCATCCCCGGGCTGGTCGGCGTCACGCTGCTGGGCAGTCAGCTCAGAGAGCTGATTACCGCCGAGAATCGCAGCGAACTGGCGTGGGCATTGGGCGGAATCGCACTAGGCATACTGGTGCTGGTCGCGCTCAAGCGTTACGCGGATCGCAAGCAGCGCTCGCGCCGCCTGTAATGGCGCTGAGCGTCGCCGGTCATTTCTGCGGCGCTTCCGACTCGTCCTGCTTGACCAGCGGCAGGCCGAACATCGGCTCGTCCTGCAGCATCGAGCGCAACACCCGACCGCGATGGCGCAGCAACTGCCATTCCGCCTCGAGCCGGCCGCGGACGCGCTCCCAGGCCCCGTCGTCGGCATGGCTGACCGGGCCGCCGGCGGCGATCACCCGCCGATAGACCGCCAGGCAGGAATCCGCGCAGCACGCCTCGTCGCACGCCTCGGCGGTCGCCAACGCACCTTCGCGCAGCACCTCGCGCAACGCCGGGTCGATGAGCTTGTCGAGCGCCTCGCCGAATGCGGCGATATCGTCGCGCGCCAGTGACAGGCCGTTCTCGCCGTGGCGCAGCACTTCGCGCACCCCCGAGGCGTCGATCGCCACCACCGGCAGTCCCGCCGCCATCGCCTCGACCAGCACCATGCCCTGGGTTTCGCTGTGCGAGGCGAAGGCGAACACATCCATGGCATGATAGGCGTCGATCAACGCCTGATCGTGCAGCTTGCCGGAAAAGTGGAAGCGATCGGCCACACCCTGCTGGGCCGCCGCGCCGTGCATGGCGGCGCGCGCATCGCCATCGCCGACGATCAGAAAATGCGCCTCCGGGTGGCCGGCCAGCCAATCGGCCACCGCACGAGCCAGGAATGGCAGATTCTTTTCCTGGGCCAGGCGGCCGACGTGCCCCACCAGGTAGGCCGACTCGGGAATGCCCATCCGCCGGCGCAGCGCCCGGCCGTCGCCATTGGCGAAGCGGCGCGTGTCGACGCCGCTGGGCACCACGTACACGGCGCTGTTGGCGCCACGCCGGAACAGCAGACTGCGCGTGCTCTCGCTGGGGGCGATCACCGCATCGCAAAGATGGGTGTACTCGGTGGACAGCGCGACGGCGAAACGCTGCATGCGCGGCGAATCGCCCGGCACGTAGTGGGTGTAGTGTTCGTAGAGCGTGTGGTGGGTGAACACCAGCGGCAAGCCGTAGGTCTCGGCGGCCCGCGCGGCGGTATCGCCGAGCAGGAACGGGTGATGCGAATGGACGATGTCGGGTTCGAAGGCCTCGATGGCCTCGTAGAGCTGGCCGGGAATCGGCACCGGCAGCGAGAAATCGCTGCCGTTGAAGTGCTGCACCGCCGCCACACGGATCACGTCCGGCTCATGCCGCGGCTGGCCCTGCAGCTTGGGCGCCACCACCAATACCCGATGCCCTTCGGCCTGCAGGCGTCCCTTGAGTCGCTGGACCGACTCGCTGACGCCGCCCACGATCGGCCGATAAGTATTGGTAAACATGAGGATATTCAAGCCTTCGTCTCCCTTGGCACTCAGCACGCCCATGGGCGGGTGCACATCATATCAGGCCGAGCCGTGCTTGCCTGCTTTCGGGCTGCCGACATCCTGGGGCGGCACGCGTCCGGGCAGGTTGTCTTCAAGGTAGGCGATAAAGGCCCGTAACCGCGCGGGTAAATGCCGACGCGGCTCGTAGACGGCGTAGAAATCGGCCGCCACGCCGTGCCAGTCCGGCAGCAGGGCCTGCAGCTCGCCCCGTTGCAGGTAAGGGTAAACGTCCCACCATGAACGCAGCATGACGCCGTGGCCGTCCAGCGCCAGCCGCGTGACCACCTCGGCATCGTTGCTGGCCAGCCGCCCGCCGACCTTGATCGCCGCCGTCTCGTCGCCGCGATCGAAGCGCCACAGGGCATAGCCGCTGTCGTTCTCGCGCACCACCAGGCAGTCGTGGCCGGCCAGTTCGCGCGGATGCGCCGGCGCCGCGCGATGGGCCAGGTAGCTCGGGGCCGCACACAGCACCCGCCGATTGGCCAGGACACGCCGCGCCACCACGCGGGCATCCGGCGGCGGACCGACACGGATGCCCACATCGAAACCGTGATCGGCCAGATTGAGCGGGAAATTGGTCAATTCGAGCAGCACCTCGAGACGCGGATGCTCGGCGGTGAAGCGCGAGATCAGCGGCGCGACGTGGCGCCGGCCGAAGCCGAATGTCGCGTTGATCCGCAATTGGCCGCTGAGCACAGCCTGACGCGTGCTCAGCGTGCCTTCGAGCTCACCGAGATCATCGAGGATCGCCGCGCCGCGACGCCGGTAGAGCTCGCCCTCCGCGGTCAGCGTCAGTCGGCGCGTGGTGCGGCTGGCGAGTTCGACGCCAAGCCGCGCCTCGAGTTGCTTGAGACGCTTGCTTACCGCCGACAGCGACATGCCCAGTTCCTGCGCGGTAGCGGTGAGGCTGCCGCAGCGGGCCAGCTGCTGAAAGAACGCCAGGTCGTCGAGCGGCGTCATGAGGCGCGCTATTCTCCACTTTTCCGCAACAATGACTTGCATTCTAGCCTGATTATCTCGGCGCACCCAGGGTCTAGACTGGTGGACAGACGCCCACCGATCAACCAACGCATCAGGAGACGTTCCCATGAGTCACAAGATTGCCGTAATGGCCGGCGATGGCATCGGTCGCGAAGTAATGCCGGAAGGCCTTCGCGTGCTCAAGATCGCCGCCGAGCGCTTCGGTATCGCGCTGGATTTCAAGCACTTCGATTTCGCCAGCTGCGACTACTATCGCGAACACGGCAAGATGCTACCCGACGACTGGCGCGACACGCTCGGCGGTTTCGATGCGCTGTTCTACGGGGCGGTCGGCTGGCCCGACACGGTTCCCGACCATGTTTCGCTGTGGGGCTCGCTGTTGCAGTTCCGGCGCGGTTTCGATCAGTACATCAACCTGCGCCCGTGCCGCTCGATGCCCGGCATCAAGAGCCCGCTCGCCGATCGTCAGCCCGGCGACATCGACTTCTACGTGGTCCGCGAGAACACCGAGGGCGAATACTCGAGCATCGGCGGCAGGATGTTCGAAGGCACCGAACGCGAAGTGGTCATCCAGGAGACCGTGATGAGCCGCATCGGCATCGACCGGGTGCTCAAGTACGCCTTCGAGCTGGCCGCCCGGCGCCCGCGCCACAAGCTGACTTCGGCGACCAAGTCCAATGGCATCTCGATCACCATGCCTTACTGGGACGAGCGCGTGGCGGCGATGGCCAGGACCTACCCCGACGTCACTGTCGACAAGTTCCACATCGACATTCTCGCCGCCAACTTCGTCCTGCATCCCGACTGGTTCGACGTGGTGGTGGGCAGCAATTTGTTCGGCGACATCCTCTCCGACCTGGGCCCGGCGTGTACCGGCACCATCGGCGTCGCGCCCTCGGCCAACATCAACCCCGAGGGTCATTTCCCCAGCCTGTTCGAGCCGGTCCACGGCAGCGCGCCGGACATCGCCGGGCGCGGCATCGCCAACCCCATCGGCCAGATCTGGTCAGGCGCGATGATGCTCGAGCACCTCGGCCACGAGGACGCCGGCCGGGCGATCGTCGACGCCATCGAGGCGGTGCTCGCCGCGGGGCCGCAGCAGGCGCCACTGACGCCCGATCTAAAGGGCAAAGGCAGCACCGAAGCGCTCGGCAAGGCGATCGCCGAAAAACTGGCCGGCTGAACGCGATCAAGTCGCCCGACCGAACGGTCCCTCAGGCGTTATCGATGACCCGAAAGCGCGCCACCGCTTCATACAGCTGGCCCGACTGATCTTCCAGCGAACCCGCGGCGGCGGCGGCCTGCTGGACCAGCGCGGCGTTCTGCTGAGTCACCTGGTCCATTTGCGTCACCGCCTGACTGACCTGCTCGATCCCCGACGACTGCTCATTGGACGCCGCGGAGATTTCACCCATCAGGTCGCTGACCCGCTGGGCGCTGTCGCGGATTTCGCTCATCGCGCTGTCGGCCTGGTCGACCAGCTTCGCCCCGGTGTTGACTTGGCCCACCGAGCTTTCGATCAACGCCTTGATGTCGCTGGCGGCCTTGGCCGAGCGACCGGCCAGGTTGCGCACTTCGCTGGCGACCACCGCGAAACCGCGACCCTGCTCGCCGGCGCGCGCCGCCTCCACCGAGGCGTTGAGCGCCAGCAGGTTGGTCTGGAAGGCGATGCCGTCGATCAGCGTGATGATGTCGGCGATCTTGCCGGAGCTTTCGCGGATATCGCCCATCGTGGTGACCACCCGTGAAATCACTGCCTGGCCGCTGGCCACGGACTCCGTGGTCTGGGCGGCGAGCCGGTTGGCCTGGCCGGCGTTGTCGGCGTTCTGGCTGACGGTCGAGGTCAGCTGCTCCATGCTCGCGGCGGTCTCGGCCAGCGAGGCCGCCTGCTCTTCGGTGCGCGCCGAAAGGTCGTTGTTGCCGGTGGCGATCTCGCGGGTGCCGGTGTCGATCGACTCGCTGGCGCGGCGGATCCCCGCGATGGTCGCCGCCAGTTCGCCGCGCATGCGCTCGATGGCGTACATCAGGCTGCTGGTGTCGCCAGCGCGTAGCGGCGTCGGCCGGGTCAGGTCGCCGTCGGCGATGCGCCCGACCACGTCGGCCGCCGCACGCGGCTCGCCGCCCAGGCTGCTGTAGACGTTGCGAATCAACACCAGAAACACGGCCGTCAAGGCACCGCCGGCGATCAGCAGAATCGCCGCATATTGCCAGAGCTTGCCGATAAAGGCCGACTCGATATCATCCGTGTAGACGCCTGCCGCCATGTTCCACCCCCAAGGCTCGAAGCGCTCGACGTAGCTGAGCTTGGAGAGCAACGTCTTGTCCTCGGCGCTGCGCTGCGAGTGATAGGGCAAGTAACCGCCCTCCGAGGCTAGGCTGGCCAGATCGCGATAGACCGCCACGCCATTGGGGTCTTGATAGTCGCGCATGCTGGTGCCCGCTTCGCGACGCGGGTGGTAAACGATATCCGCGTTCGCATCGAACACGAACACATAGTTGTCGCGCTCCTCACCGAAGCGCATGCTATCGAGCGCCGCGATAGCCCGTTGCTGGGCGTCCGCCTGCCCCATCGCACCCGCCGACACTTGTGTCGCATAGCCCTCGAGCAGCGTATTCACCATGCCGACGACGTTGTACAGCGACCGCTGGCGGTCTTCGTACATGGTGTTGCGGCTCTGCCAGGCCATGCCGACGACGATAGCGATCATCACCAGCCACATCAGCGCCAGGGTCAGCCACATCTTCTTCTTGAGCGTCCAGCCTGCCAAACTGGGGAACGAGCGACTCGACGCTCCCCGAGAAGCACCCGCCCGGGAGCGACTCCCGTCATGCACCATCACCGCGCTACTCGCTGCCATCGTCTGCCCTCGCCTCTGCGTCTCGCCCATGTGGACTACCGTCTTATCGGCATCCCGGCTCGGACCTGAAGCGAGGCGGGCCATTTACCGCCCCGACGCCTCTTCAATGGCGCCGCGGAGCTGCCAGGGTTGATAGGGGCACGACCCCGAGCCTCAAGCGGGCCGGACGGTTTTCATTATCGCACCCGCCATTTTCATCAGCTCGACGTGAGCCCTTGCCGCATGTACAACCCCGCCGGATGGTAAGGCATCGCGGTGGCTAATCGGGCATTCGCCCGGCTACTGGCCAGTCAGCCGCAGCGCGTCTTTTCAGACCGCAGGATTTCAGACACCACGAGCCCGGATCACAAGAAAACAGACAGGCATGCCATGACACTCGAGACCTTCTTCGCCCAGTTGTGGGACGACTACATCGCCATGACGCCCCAGGCGCAGCGCATCCACGATGCATTCATCGCCGACGGCGAGACCATCATCAACGATCACGTCGCCTTTCGGACCTTCGATCGCGGGCCGATCACGTTGAGCGACCTGGAACCGCACCTGCTGGCACTGGGCTATACCCGCTACGAGCCCTACGACTTCGCGGCCAAGAAGCTGCGCGCCTATGGCTACCTGCCGCCGGCCGACGATCAGCCGCGGGTGTTTCTCTCCGAACTCAAGTGCGACGAGCTCTCGGACTCCGCCCAGCGCATCATCGACGCTCTCGTCGCCCAGATCGATCCCGCCCGGGTCGCCACCCCCGACGTGATGTGGGCCGGTCGGCTGTGGGACGCGCCGAGCTTCGAGGACTACCAGGCCTTGATGGCAGAGAGCGAGTACGCCGCCTGGCTGGCCATCATCGGCCTGCGCGCCAATCACTTCACCATCAGCGTCAATCAGTTCAGGACCTACGACAGCGTCGAGAAGGTGCTGGCCAAGGTCGAGTCGCTGGGACTGGGCATCAACGAATCGGGCGGTCGCATCAAGGGCTCCCCCGAGGTCCTGCTCGAACAGGGCTCGACGCTGGCCGACCGGGTCGAGTTCACCTTCGCCGGCGGCCAGGTCGAGAAGATCCCCAGTTGCTACTACGAATTCGCCAAGCGTTACCACGGCACCGACGGCACGCTTTATCAAGGCTTCGTTGCCGCCAGCGCCGACAAGATCTTCGAATCCACCGACATCCGCGGCGACCGGCATGCTGGCTGAATGGCTGACCCTGACGCTGGATGGCGAGGCGCCTGACGCGCGCCAGGGTCGTCTGCCCTTCGCCCGCTACGTGGTCCATGCCCCCGGCGTCCTCGAACTGATACCCAGCGCCGCGCGCCAGCAGGCGCGGGCCTGCGTGCTGTCGGCGGGCATCCACGGCAACGAGACGGCGCCGATCGAGCTGCTCGGCGAGTTGCTCGCGCGGCTCGAAGCCGGCCTGCTGCGTGTCGGTGCGCCGACGCTGATCATTCTCGGCAACATTCCCGCGCTACGCGCCGGCGAGCGCTTCACCGCGACCAATCTCAACCGGCTGTTCGACCGTGAGCAACGCGCCGACGGCGACGAGGCGCAGCGCGCACGCCAACTGATGGCGGCGGTGGATGACTTCTACGCGCGCCACTCGCAGCCCAGGCTGCACTACGACCTGCACACGGCGATCCGCGATAGCCGCTATCCGCTGTTCGCCGTCGAGCCGTATACCCAGGAGGCCGCGACCGATGCCGAGCAGTGGCGCTGGCTGGCGGCCGCGGGCATCCAGGCGGTGCTGCATCAGCATCGCCACAGCTGGACCTTCTCGCACTACTCGCGCCACTACCACGCGGCTCAAGCGTTTACCCTGGAACTCGGCAAGGTGCGCGCCTTCGGCGACAATGACCTCGGCGCGCTGCGCCCGATGCGTCAGCTGCTCGAAGCGCTGGTCGAAGGACGCGAGCCCAGCGGCGGCGATCCGCAGGCCATGGCCTTCTTCCAGGTCGAGCACGAGTTGATGCGCCAGGCCGAGAATTTCAAGCTGTGCTTCGCCGACGCTACGCCGAACTTCACCGAGTTCGCCGCCGGCACCCGGCTGGCCGCGGACGCCGTGGCCGGTGACTTCGTCGTCGACTCGGCGCCCCTGGCGGTAGTGTTTCCCAACGCGGCCGTCGAGATCGGCGCCCGCGCCGCGCTGCTGGTGCGCCCGACGCCGCCACCGCAGATCGGCGGCTGACCCCAACGCCTGACACTCGGTACGGCCCTGCGCCGTCGTCGAATGGATCGAAGACAACAACAAGACAGAGGCACTCATGCCCCCGATAGCGTATCTCGACCAGACTCTCTTTCGACCAAAGTCGAATAATCAGACGTCACGCCGGTTCTGATCCCGGGCCGAGCGCCTGTTAGAATCGCTGCTTTTTCGCGCCGGCCTCGTTAGCCTTTCCTGTTCAATGCCGACCGCACCGGCAAGATCCGTCACTGGAGCCCGACTCATGGCCGCACCCCCCCTGCCACTGGAAGTAATCAATCTCAAGAAGCGCTTCGGCGACAACGAGGTGCTCAAGGGTCTGTCACTCAAGGCCCACAAGGGCGACGTCATCAGCATGATCGGCGCGTCCGGCTCGGGAAAGAGCACCTTCCTGCGCTGCATGAACCTGCTCGAACAGCCCGACGAGGGCGAGCTGATCGTTCACGGCGAGTCGATCGATTTCAAGCAGACCCGCCGCGGTCGCGAACCCGCCGACTGGCGCCAGGTCGAGCGCATCCGCGCCAAGCTGTCGATGGTCTTTCAGGGCTTCAACCTGTGGGCCCACATGACCCTGATCGAGAACGTCGTCGAGGCACCCATTCACGTGCTCGGCAAGCCCAGGAAGGCAGCCCTAGAGCATGGCCGCGCCCTGCTCGACCGGGTCGGCCTGCTGGAGCGCGCCGACTATTACCCGACCCAGATGTCCGGCGGTCAGCAGCAGCGCGGGGCGATCGCCCGCGCGCTGGCCATGGAGCCCGAGGTGATGCTGTTCGACGAGCCGACCTCGGCGCTCGATCCGGAGCTGGTCGGCGATGTGCTCAAGGTCATGCGCGATCTCGCCGAAGAGGGCCGCACCATGATCGTGGTCACCCACGAGATGAGCTTCGCCCGCGACGTTTCCAACCAGGTGATCTACCTGCACCAGGGGTTGATCGAGGAGGCCGGCGCGCCCGCCGAGGTACTGGAAAACCCACAGTCGGAACGCCTCAAGCAGTTCCTGGCGCCCAAGTTCTGAGAGCTGGCTGGAGACACTTCCCATGATCGACCTGCAAGGTTACGGGCCACGCCTCGCGGAAGGCGCGCTGGTCACCATCGAGCTGGCCCTGCTGTCGCTGCTGCTGTCGGTGATCCTCGGTCTGCTCACCGCCAGTGCCAAGATGTCGCGCAACTGGCTGGCGCATCGCATCGGTACGCTCTACACCACGCTGATTCGCGGAGTCCCGGATCTGGTGCTGATGATGTTGCTGTTCTTCGGCGGCCAGATCGGCATCAACATGATCACCGATTGGCTCTACTACCAGTTCGATATCGACATCTTTATCAATATCAATGAGTTCGTCGCCGGCGTGGCGACCATCGGGCTGATCTTCGGCGCCTACATGGGCGAGACCTTCCGCGGCGCCTTCATGGCGGTGGACGAAGGCCAGATCGAGGCGGCCCGCGCCTACGGCATGTCCGAGTCGCTGATGTTCCGCCGCGTGCGCTTCCCGCAGATGATGCGCCACGCGCTGCCGGGACTATCCAACAACTGGATGGTACTGCTCAAGACCACGGCGCTGGTGTCGGTGATCGGTCTCACCGACATGGTGCGGGTCGCCGAGGAAGCCGCCAAGGCCACCCGTGAACCGTTCACCTTCCTGATTCCGGTGGCGGCGATCTACCTGCTGATCGCCAGCGTCTCGGAGTGGTTCTTCGCGCGCCTGCAGAAGCGCTACAACGTCGGCTTCGGAGGGGGTGACGAATGGAACAACTGAACGCCTGGTTGACCGACCTGCTGGCCGGCAACGAGATCTTCACCGCCAACACCCTCGGCTATTACGCCGAGGGCCTGGCGACCACCGTGCAACTGGTCTCCCTGTCGTTGCTGATCGGTCTGGTGCTGGCGGTACCGCTGGCCATCGGCCGGGGCTCCAAGCGTCCCTGGATCAAGTGGCCGATCTTCTTCTATGCCTACGTGTTCCGCGGCACGCCGCTGCTGATTCAGCTCTACATCATCTATTACGGCGTGGTCTTCGTGGAGGGCATCCAGGATACCTGGCTATGGCTGATCCTCGAGGAACCCTTCTATCCCGCGCTGATCGCCTTCACGCTGAATACCGCGGCGTATACCACCGAGATATTCCACGGTGCGATCAAGGCCACGGCCAGGGGCGAAATCGAGGCGGCGCGCGCCTATGGCATGTCGCGGGCCAAGATGATGCGGCGGATCATCCTGCCCAGCGCCTTCCGCCGCGCCCTGCCGGCCTACGGCAACGAGGTGATCTTCATGCTCCAGGCCAGCGCCATCGCCAGTGTGGTAACGATCATGGACCTCACCGGCGCGGCACGTTTCGTCTATGCGCGCTTCTACGCGCCCTTCGAGGCCTTCCTGTTCGTGGCGGCGATCTACCTGTGCCTGACCTTCTCGATCATCTACTTCTTCCGTCACCTGGAGAAACGGCTGCTGGCCCATCTCAAGCCGCAAGGTTGAGACCGGACTGAAACGAGCGTTGGAAAAGTGCTGATCTCAAGTGCTTTTCCCTCTTCCGACCCGGCGCGTGGTGAGATAACGTTAGCGGGTCATCGGCCAAGGTCGATCAATACAAGAACGGGGAATTACTACTCATGAAGAAACTGCTTTCCATTACCCTGCTGGGCGCCGCCCTGCTGACCGGCACCGTGCAGGCCCAGGAAGAAACGGTGCGCATCGCCGTCGACGTGCCCTACGAACCGATGGAATACCGTCTGCCGAGTGGCGAACTGACCGGTTTCGACATCGAACTGGGCAACGCCCTGTGCAAGGAGATCGGCATCGATTGCGAATGGGTCGTACAAGGCTGGGACGGCATCATTCCCGGTCTGCTGTCGCGCAAGTACGACGCGATCATGTCGTCGATGACCATCAACGAGCAGCGCCGCAAACAGGTGCTGTTCTCCGACCCGTACTTCATGCCGCCCTCGGCCTGGTTCGTACCGGCCAAGAGCGACATCCGCACCCCGGCCAAGGAGACCCTCGAAGGCAAGAGCATCGGTGTGCAGCGCGGCACCCTGCAGGACAATTACGCCACCGACATGTACGGCGATGTCGCCAACATCAAGCGCTACTCCACCGCCGGCGACATGGTGCTGGACATGGAATCGAATCGCCTGGATATCGTGTTTCTCGACTTCCCGGTCGGCAAGTCCACGCTGATCGACAGCGAAGAGGGTAACTACAAGGTGGTCGGCGGCATGATCACCGAGCCCAAGAAATACTTCGGCGACGGCTTCGGTATCGCCTTCCGCCAGCGCGACAAGGAGCTTGCCCAGAAGTTCAACGACGCTCTTGCCACGCTCAAGGAAAAAGGCACCTACGACGAGATCTTCCAGAAGTACTTCGGCACCAAGAAGCAGTAAGCGTGATCTTGGCCTTGAAGGTCTTGTCCTTGAAGAGCTCATGACCGTGGAGGTCTTGCGCTCGGCGACTTGCCCCCTCAGTCACGCCAAGGCAATACCCAAGCAAAAAGGATGGCCCTCGCGGCCATCCTTTTTGCTGTGTGGTGATGCGCTCAGCCCACCCGCTCGCGCGGCACGTTGCTGAGATGGCTCGCGGTCTGCCCGCCCGGCAGCGCCGCGATCATATCGGCCGCCTCGAGCAGCCGCGGCAGATCAATGCCGGTGTGCACGCCGCCGCCCTGCAAGGCGTAGAGCAGATCCTCCGTGGCGGTATTGCCCGTGGCGCCGGGGGCGAACGGACAGCCGCCGAGCCCCGCCGTGGCGGCATCGAGTGCCGTCGCCCCGTGGTGGATGGCGAACAGCGCGTTGGCCACACCCATGCCGTAGGTATCGTGGCCATGGAACGCCCATGTGAGCCGCGGGTCATTGTGCCGCTCGCGCAGGCGGGTGAAGTGATCCGCCACCTGGTAGGGCGAGGCCCGCCCGGTGGTGTCGCACAGCGCGACTTCCAGCGCGACGTCGCGCACCGCACGGCGCGCCTTGTCGAGCACCGCATCGACCTGCTGCCAGCCGATGGTGCCTTCGTAGGGGCAGTCGAAACTCGTGCCCAGGTCCAGGCGCAGGCAGACGACATCCTGCAGGTCGCGCTCATGCAGCCGCTCGACGATGGCGCCCAGCCCCGTCAGCGACGCATCGACGCTCTGGCGCACGTTGCCTTGGTTGTGGGATTCGGAGACCGAGACCACGTAGACCAGCTCGCGCAGGCCGCCGTCCAGGGCCCGCTCCGCGCCCCTGAGGTTGGGCACCAGCGCCGAGAAGCGCATGGCCGGATGCTGGCTGAATGCCGCCACGATCTCGCCGATATCGGCCATCTGCGGGATCGCCTTGGGGCTGACGAACGAGCCGATTTCCAGGCGCGAGATACCCGCCTCGATCAGCGCCTCGATGCAGCGGATCTTGTCCGCGGTGGGCAGCGGCTCGCGGATCGACTGGAAACCGTCGCGCGGGGCGACCTCGACGATGTCGATACGGGCCGGAGGCGTCAGGGTGTTCATGCGCGGCCCTCCCTGTCCAGCCAGTTGATGACGCCGCCCCGGGAGAGAATCGCCTGCTGCCGGGGACTGAGTTCGTGGCGCAGGTACAGCGTGGCGCTCTCGTTGAGCGTGGCGACGACTCGCTGTCCCTCGGCGAGCTGCTGGCGCAGGCCGACGATATTCAGGCGGTCATCCTGCTGCAAGCGGTCGAAATCCGCCGGCTCCTCGAAGGTCAGCGGCAACACGCCGAAGCACGGCAGATTCTGCCAGTGGATGCGCGCGATGCTCCGGGCGATGACCACCTGCAGCCCCAGGGAACGCGGCACCAGCGCGGCGTTCTCGCGGCTCGAGCCCTGCCCGTAGTTGTCGCCGGCGACGATGATGTGCCCCGCGTCGCCGCGTTCTCGGGCACGCTGCACGTAGCCGGGGTCCACCATCTCGAAGGCGAACTCGGCCGAGGCGTGGATATTGCTCCAGATCGGCAGCACCCGGGCACCGGCGGGGATGATGTCGTCGGTGGAAATGTTGTCGCCGACCTTGAGCAGCACCGGGGCGTCGAGCGTCTCGGGCAGCGGATCGAGCGCGGGCAGCGGCGGTGTGTTGTCAGTGGCCAGCAGCGACACGCCGCGCGCCTGCTCCGGCGGCAGCGGCGGCACGAACATCCGCTCGTTGGCGGTCATGTCCCCGGGTTCGCGGATCCGCGGATAGGCCATGTCCAGCGTGCGCGGATCGGTGATCACGCCGTGCAGCGCCGAGGCGGCGGCGGTCTCCGGGCTGCACAGGAACACGCTGTCCTCGCGGGTGCCCGAGCGGCCGGGGAAGTTGCGCGGCACGGTGCGCAGACTGTTGCGCCCTGCCGCCGGCGCCTGGCCCATGCCGATGCAGCCGTTGCAGCCCGGCTGGTGCAAGCGTGCGCCGGCCGCGACGAGCGAGGACAGGTGGCCTTCGTCGATGAGCGCCGCGAGGATCTGGCGCGTCGACGGGTTGATGTCCAGCGAGATGCCGTTGGCGATATTGCGCCCCTTGACGATCTCGGCGGCCACCGCGAAGTCGCGATAACCCGGGTTGCCCGAGGAGCCGATGTAGGCCTGATAGACCGGTTCGCCGGCAACCTCGCTGACCGGCACGACCTTGTCGGGGCTCGACGGCAGCGCAATCAGCGGCTCGAGCTGCGAAAGCTCGATACGCTCGTCGCTGTCGTAGGCGCAGCCCGGATCGGCGGCCAGCGGCGTCCACTCGGCCTCGCGGCCGCGTGAAGCCATGAACCGGCGGGTGATGTCGTCGCTGGGAAACACGCTGGTGGTCGCGCCCATCTCGGTGCCCATGTTGGCCAGCACGTGACGGTCCATGGCATCGAGCCCGTCCAGGCCGGGGCCGTAATATTCGAGGATGCAGTTGCGCGCCCCGGCCACGCCATGGCGGCGCAGCAGTTCGAGAACGATGTCCTTGGCGCTGACCCAGTCGGGCAGCTGGCCCGCCAGCTCCACCCCGATGATACGCGGCATGGGCAGGTACAGCGGCTCGCCGGCCATGGCCATGGCCACCTCGATGCCGCCGGCGCCGATCGCCAGCATGCCCAGCGCCCCGGCGGCGGTGGTGTGACTGTCGCAGCCGACCAGGCTGTCGCCGGGCTTGCCGAAGCGCTCCATGTGCACCGGATGGCTGATGCCGTTGCCCGGGCCGCTGTACCAGACGCCGAGCCGCTCGCAGGCGCTCTTCAGGAACAGGTGGGCATCGGCGTTGATATTGTCCTGCTGGATCAGGGTATGATCGATGTACTGCACGCTGGGCGAGGTCTTCACCCGCTCGATGCCCATGGCGTCGAGTTCGAGCATCACCAGCGTGCCGAGGATGTCCTGCAGCAGCGCCTGGTCCATGCCCAGGGCGATCTCGCGGCCCGGCAGCATCTCGCCCTCGACGAGGTGGGCGCCGATCAACTTGTGGCTGAGTGTCTCAGGCATGCGAAGTCTCCTTGTCGGCGGCGGGATGGACGAGCCGATACGCCGCCCGGCAGGTCTCGATCAGAAATTGCACGGCCAGCGCCCCGAAGCCGATGGGCAACAGCGCGTAGGGATAGACCATGGGCGTGCCGAAGGCGCTCGACACCCGCTCGCCGTACTCGAAGGACTGCAGCGCCATCAGCCCGCCCCGCCATACCAGGATGGTGCAGAATGTCATGCCGATGAAACCGGTCAACAGCGCGATCAGCGCCTTGACCCGGCCGGGCAGCTTGTCGATGAAGAAGGTGATGCGGATATGCGCATCGTGGCGCTGCGCCTCGCCCGCGCCGACCACCGCAAGATAGACCAGCAGGAAGGAGTTGATCTCCAGGCTCCAGCTGGTCGGCGCGGCGAATAAATAGCGCATGATGGCATCGTAGCAGATGGTCAGCATCATGAACGCCAGCACCGCCATCGATGTCCAGCGCAGGACGGCCAGCAGGCCGTCCCATCCGCGCAAGGCTGGCTTGAGCATCGCCGCCCCCTTCACGCCTGGCCGAGCGCCAGCGCGATGGCGCGCTCGCCGACATCCTGGCCCACCTGCTCCTTCCAGTCATTCCAGACGCCTTGGGTACTCTCGTTGAACGCCGCCAGATCCTCCTTGCTGGGTTCGACGACCTTGACTCCGGCCTCCTTGATGGCGGGCCAATACTTGTCGGGATACACCACGTCGTTACAGTAACTGGCGAAGTTGTCGGAGTACCACTGACTGGCGCCCTGCAGCGCCTGCCTGGTGCCGTCGTCCAGTGCATCCCAGCGCGAGCGCAGCATGAACGGCGCGACGGTGAAGGCGGTCATCGGCAGCTCGTAGCAGGTGCCGAGCTGTTCAAAGAGGCTACGCCCGTAGACGGTAGAGATGTTGGCCACCGCTGCATCCACCGTGCCGCGCTGCAACGCCAGGTAGGTTTCCGAAGACGGGATGCGCACCGCGGCGATAGCGTAGGGCTCCAGCGCCTTGGTGGCCTCGAAGCCGACGATGCGGATCTTCTTGCCGCGCAGCGCCTCCAGCGAGGTGATCGGGCTGGCCCGGGTGCTCCAGATGTACTCCGGCTCGAGGATGCCGCCCCCCGACGACAGCATGTAGAGATTGTCCTTGGCCAACTCTTCGTTGATCAATTGAAATAGCGGGCTGTCCTGGGCCAGGCGTTCGGGATTGCGATACAGCTCGCCCACCACGCCGGGCAGCCCGGTGATCCCGAGGATCGGCAACGAGCGGGTGATGTACGAGGTGGTATGGAACATGAAGTCGATGCTGCCGGCACGCAGCGCCGGCAACTGCTCGTCGGCCTTGAGCAACTGCCCCGAAGGGTAGAAGTCGACGGTGAGCGCCTCGCCGCCGTTCTGCTCGAGATAGTCGACGAAGCCGTTTGAACCGTAGCTCAGCGCTTCGTACGACGGCGTGATGTAGGTCACGCCGGTCAGGGTGGTGGCGGCCATGGTCGGCCGTGCAAACAGACTGTGCCCACCGAACAGCGTCGCGCCGGCGGTGGCGAAGGTACCGTACTTGAGCAGGTTGCGACGGGTGATTGGCATGGTGATTCTCCTTGGCTTGTTGTTGTGGGTTATCACGTTGAATCGCCGGGTCACATCAGGCCCGGCAACCAGAGGCTGAGGCTGGGGAACAGCACGAACAGCATCAGCACCAGGAACTGCACCGCCACGAAGGGCAGCGCGCTACGAATGATTTCCTCGATCGACAGCTCCGGACACACCCCGCGCAAGGCATACAGATTGAGCCCCACCGGCGGCGTGACCACGGCGATCTCCAGGTTGAGCACCAGTACGATGCCGAACCACAGCGGGTCGTAACCCAGCGCCTGGATCAGCGGCAGCAGTACCGGGGTGGTGACCACGATCAGCGATACCGCGTCGACGATCATGCCGAGCAGCACCAGCAGCACCATCACCACGAGCAAGATGGCCCAGGGCGGCAACGTGCTGGCAGTCAGCATCTCGGTCAGCAGCTGCGGCACCCGCACCAGGTTGAGATAGTCGCCGAAGATCTTGGCGCAGCCGATGATCAGCAGGATGGCGCCGCTGACGCGCACCGTGGTGGCAAGAATCTCGAGCAGCTTGCGCCACGACAGCGAACGGAACACGACAGTGGCGATCAGCAAGGCGCCCAGCGCACCGATGCCGGCGGCCTCGCTCGGCGTGGCCAGGCCGGAATAGATCGAGCCGAGCACGGCCACCACCAGCAGCGCGGCGTGCCAGATATTGGCCAGGCTGCGAAAGCGCTCGCCCCACGTGAAATGTTCCTCGACGCGGGGGGCCTCACCGGGATTCAGGCGTACCCGAAAGTAGATATACAGCGACAGCGCCAGGGCGAGCACGATGCCCGGCACGATGCCGCCGATGAACAGGTCGGCCACCGACACGCTGGACACCGCGCCGTAGATGATGAACGGCACGCTGGGTGGAATCAGCATCGCCAGCGCCCCGGCGCTGACCACCGAGCCGGCGGCCAGCGAGCGGCTGTAGCCGCGCTCGAGCATCTGCGGCACGGCGATCGAGCCGACCGCGGCGACCCCGGCCAGGCTCACCCCGGACACCGCCCCGAACATCGCCGAGGCGCCCACCGAGGAAATCGCCAGGCTGCCGCGCAGCCAGTTGAGCCAGCGCACGGCGGCCTGGAACAGGCTCGCTCCCACCGGCGTCGCGCCGAGAAAGTTGCCCATCAGCACGAACAGCGGCAAGGCGATCAGCTCGAAACTGTTGAGCTGGCCGAACAGCGACGAAGGGGCGAAAAAGAACGCCAGCGAGCCCTTGGCCAGGTACAGCCCGACCAGCCCCGAGAACCCCAGGGCCAGGAAGATCGGCATGCCCAGGCCGATCAGCGCCACCAGGGCCAGCAGGACGATGACGGTATCGCTCATGATCGCGCTCCGCTCATATCACGCCACCGTCGCGCAGCGCCGCGATGCCGGCATCGTCGAGTGCCAGCCAGTCCTTGAGCACGGCGTCGCTGTGCTCGCCCAGCGCCGGGCCCACATGCCGCACGCGCCCGGGTGTCGCCGACAAGCGCGGAAAGACGTTCTGCATCGGCAGCGGCCGGCCATGACGGTCCGCGATCTCGACGATCGCCTCGCGGGCCTGGAAGTGCGGGTCGTCGAGCATCTCCGGGGCGCGGTAGACCAGCCCGGCGGGCACCCCGGCCTCGGCCAGCCAGGCGACGATGTCGTCGGCGTCGTGCTGGCGGGTCCAGCCAGCCACCGCCGCGTCGATGGCCTGCTGGTTGTCGCCGCGGGCGCGATGGGTGGCGTAATCCGGATGGTCGGCCAGCGTCGGTTGGCCCATCATCTCGCACAGACGGCGGAAGACCGAGTCCTGGTTGGCGCCAATGATCACGTCGCGCCCGTCGCGGGCCGGATAGGCGTTGGACGGGGCGATCTTGGGCAGGAAACTGCCGCTGCGCTCGCGAATCTTGCCGGCGCGGGCATAGTCGGGAATCAGGCTCTCCATCATGCCCAGCACCGACTCGAAGATCGCGCTGTCGACCACCTGGCCGCGTCCGGTGCGCTCGCGCTGGTGCAGGGCGAGCAGCGCGCCGAGCGCGCCATGCACCCCGGCCAGGGTGTCGCCCAGCGAGATCCCCACCCGGACCGGCGCGCGATCGGGGTAGCCGCTGACGTAGCGCAACCCGCCCATCGCCTCGCACACGGCCGCGAACCCGGCCCGGGTGGCGTAGGGGCCGTCCTGGCCGAAGCCGGTCACCCGGACCATGATCAGGCCGGGGTTGCGCTGGGCCAGCGCATCGTAGCCCAGCCCCCATTTTTCCATGGTGCCGGGGCGAAAGTTCTCGATCAGGATGTCGGCCTCGGCGGCCAGCTCGCGCAGGATTTGCTGGCCACGCGGCTGGCGCAGGTCGAGGGTCAGCGACTGCTTGTTGCGGCCGATGACGTTCCACCACAGCGGCTCCCCGTTGGCATCGGCCTCGCCCCACTGGCGCATGGCGTCGCCCTTGCCGGGCGGTTCGATCTTGATCACCTCGGCGCCGAAATCGGCCAGCACCTGGCCGCAGTAGGGGCCGGCGATCAACTGGCCGAGTTCGAGCACCTTGAGATCGGACAGTGGCGTGTCGGGAAGCATTGTTGTTGTAATCCTCGCGTTCGCTGGAGGTCGAAAGGCGCTCAGCCGCCGCCATCCTCGAAATTCAGATGCAGATCCCGCGCCGCCAGCAGGTGGGCGCGCATCACGTTCTCGGCCCACTGAGCGTTGCCCGCCTCGATGGCGACCAGCATCTCGCGGTGGTGACGCATGCTGCGCAGCACATGATCGTGCCGGTAGTTCTGCAGATTGCGCCGTGTCACCGAGGTGCGCACCACCATGTCGAGCACCGTGGCCAGGCGTTGGCTACCCGAGGCGCGGATCAGCTCGCGGTGGAACTCGTGGTTCAGGGCCGCGATGTCGTTGCGCGCCGAATCGCCGGCCTGCTCGGCCAGCAGTTCCATACGCTTGGCCAGTTGCTGTAGCTGCTTCAATTGGGCCGCCTGGATATGCCGTGCGGCGCGATGGATGGCGAGCGGCTCGAGCAACAGGCGGATCTCGAAGACCTCCTGGGCGTCCTGTTCGGTCCAGGCCGTGACGCGGGCGCCGTGATGGGGAATCGCCTCCAGCCAGCCCTCGGTGACCAGCTCGCGCAAGGCCTCGCGTACGGGGGTGCGGCTGACTTCGAGCTCCTTGGCCACGCCGGTTTCGCGCACGTACTCGTGGGGCCGGTAGCTGCCATCGAGGATGCGACGCTTGATCGCCTCGTAGACCTGCGCCACCGCCGTCGGATAGGACGTCTGTCTGGTCGTCACAAAATCCCCCATTGCATGCAATCAAAGCGTAGAACCCGCCATCGGACGCTGCCTATTGCGCTTTGGTCGTAAGATTGCATGCAATCCAGGTATTGCTCTCACTGCAGTATCGCCGCTCCGGAGACTGACCGGATCGGGCATCCCCTGTCATTTTCAGAAGACGGTTGAACGGATCAAGAGTGCAATACCAGCGACCCACACGGTAACGACCACGCCAGCCGCCAAGCGGCTGACTGGCCGTTCGCTCGCTTTGGCCGCGGCTTCTCTGTGCTCCTCCATCACTTCGGGCGGTATAAGCCGGACAACCAGCAGGAGACCGAGCGGCACGATGATCAGATCGTCAAGATAACCCAGTACCGGGATGAAGTCGGGGATCAGGTCGATGGGCGAGACGGCATAGGCTGCAACAACCAGCGCAAGCGCCCGAGCTATCCACGGTGTGCGCGAATCGCGCGCGGCTAACCAGACTGCATGTACATCCCGCTTGATCGTTCGCGCCCATTGTTTGGCGTTCCAGATTGGTCGTCTTGTCATGGTGTCACGCATTTTTGCTCCTGCCGGATCGCTAGGGCGCCATGTGGCGCAACAACGCGGTTCGCTGAAACGTCAACAGGATCTAAGATTTCGTTAAGACTCTATCTCCATAGTGGCCACTCCCCGCTTCCCGGAGAGGCCTTGCCATGTTCCTGCTCACCCGCCTACGCCGCCACACCGCCATGCGCCAGCTGGGCAAGCGTCTGGAAAAACGTGCCAAGGCGTGGCTGTACCGCTGGCTCGCCGGCTCGGCCGCCGGTACTGCCGCGACCCCGGCGACCCTGGAAGGCGTCCAGCGAGTCCTGCTGGTGCGCCCCAGCTTTCGTATCGGCAACGCCCTGATCAGTGCCCGGCTGATCCACGCGCTGGCCGAAGGGCGCCCCGAGCTCGAGATCGACTACCTGGCCACCGACACCACCGTCTCCCTGTTTGCGGGGATGCCAGTGACCCATTGCCATGCCCTCGGCCGGGACATGCTCGTTCGCCCCTGGAAGCTGGTCGCGCTGTGGCGCACGCTGCGCCGGAGACGCTATGACCTGGCCATTCAGGTGGCGGATACCTCCCTGACCGGCAGGCTCTGCCTGAAGGCCGCCGGCGCCCGACGCACCCTAGGCGCCGCTTCACGCCTGGCCGGCCTCTACGATCAGGTCTACCGCGTGCCGCCCGGCCAGACGCATGTCTATGACGTGGCCGCGGTCATCGCTGGTACCCTGGGGCTGGATTGCGAGGCGCGCCCCTGGATGACGGTCTCGGACGCCGAACAGACGCGGGCACGGGCCGGACTCCAGCAACTCACCGACAAGCCATTCGATATCGGCGTGTTCGTGGGCGGCCACCTGAACAAGCGCCTGCCACTGGCTTTCTGGTTGACGCTCTGCGATGCGCTCAACGATCGCGGCCTACGCTTCTTGCTGCTGATCGGCCCCGAAGAAGCTGCGATGCGCCCGGATCTGGAAGCCCGCAACGGCCATCATGGCTGTGTGGCCCCCGCCATGGCGTTGCGCGACTTTGCCGCCACGCTGACGCAGTTGCCACGCCTGATCACGCCGGACACCGGCCCCATGCACATGGCGGTCGCGCTCGGGGTGCCCGTTACCGCCGTGCTCAACACGTCCATTTCTCGGAAATTCGCGCCCCGTGGCCAGGCCGATCAGGTGTTGCTGTCGCCCTCCCCGGCGGAGGTCGTGGCCTCGCTCGATTGCACGATGCCTTATCCGCCCGTTTCGCTTCCCGGCGCGCTCACCCCCATGCCACTCGAGGCCGCCGGGCTGTCCTAAACTGAGACATGCCATCAACGGCCTGACCGGCCAGTTTTCCGCGCTCGAGACCCTGATGATCACCGTCACCCGCGTCGGCGTGCCGGGTCGCTTGTATTGGTGACGAGTCGATGCGCGACGGTTGGCGAGACGCCGGCGAACGCCTAATCTGGGCACACGCCACCGGATAATCAGGGACATCGATGATTCGTACCTTCGAGCTTCACCGCCAGACCATCATGGAAGTCACCGAGGAGACGCAGCCGCTGGCCCGGCGCCTCGCGCACTCCACCTGGATCGATGCCCACGAGCCCGACGAAGACGAACGCGATCGGCTCAACGCCTTTCTCGCCGACGAACTGCCCGCCGGAGAGGATGTCGAGGAAATCGAGTCCTCGGCGCGCTATTTCGTCGACGCCGACGGCATCCACGTCCACTCGCTGTTCCTCTCCCAGAGCGAAGGTCGCCACGGCAACACCACGGTCGCCTTCATCCTGCAGCCGGAGCGGCTGATCACCTTCCGCGACTGCGAGCTCGCCGATTTCCGGCTGCTGCGGCTGCGCGCGCGCAGCGGCCAGGTCGAGGCGAGCTCCGCGCAGACGCTGATGATGACCATCTTCGAGCAGAAGGTCGAAAACCTCGCCGATACATTGGAGGACATTCACCGCAAGCTCGAGGATGTCAGCCATCTGGTCCTCGAGGAGGAAGGCTCGGATCTCGAGGACGCCATCGACCAGCTCGCCAAGCTCGAGGACAGCAACGGCAAGATCCGGCTGTGCCTGATGGACACCCAGCGCTCGGTGTCGTTCCTGATTCGCCATTTGCGCGGCCACAGCGAGATTCAGGAGACCGCCCGCGAGGTGATGCGCGACGTCGAGACGCTGATGAGTCACACCGCCTTTCTGTTCGACAAGATCAACTTCCTGATGGACTCCACCCAGGGCTTCATCAACATTCAGCAGAACCAGATCATCAAGATCTTCTCGATCGCTGCCGTGGTGTTCCTGCCGCCGACCCTGGTCGCCAGCATCTACGGCATGAATTTCACCTATATGCCCGAACTCAGCTGGAGATTCGGCTATCCGCTCGCACTGGGGCTGATGGTGGTCGCTGGCGTATCGCCGTACCTGTATTTCAAGCACAAGAACTGGTTATAGATTGCCCAGAAGCTTGCCAAAGTAGCTAAACCATCGGGAACAAGTTCCCTCCCACAAGCTCGGTACCGTCTCAGTGGCAGCAGGGGTTCGGGGGAGGGAATTTATTCCCGAAAGACAACGGCTACAGGCTTCATCGCCCCACCGCCACGAACCAACGCTCGATGATTTTTCAATCTCAGTGCGCGCCGCCGATATGCCGCACCGCCGGCGACTCGCCACTCTCCTCGTCCTCGTCCGCCGGCTGGGCGAGTTCGCGGAGAATGCCGCAGGCGCCGATATCGGCGTCGCCGCGGCAGCGCGCGCGCAACTCGATCAGTGCAGTGCGCAGGCTGTCGAGCTGGGCGAGCCGCGTTTCGACATGGCCGATATGCTCGTCGACCAGATCGTTGACCTCGGCGCAATCGCGCTCGGGATGGTCGCGGTGCAGCAACAACCGGCGAATCTCACCCAGCGTCATGTCCAGCGCGCGGCAGTGGCGGATGAACATCAGGCGCTCGACGTGCATCATTCCGTAGAGCCGGTAATTGCCGGCGCTACGCGCTGGCTCCGGCAACAGGCCTTCGCGCTCGTAATAGCGTATGGTCTCGACCTGACAGCTCGCTCGCTGTGCCAGTTCACCAATTTTCATGATGCCTTCCTCTGCCTGCCGCACCCGCGGGCGCAAGCCGTGACTTGCCGGTGGATAATTTCCAAGACGTGCAGTGTAAAGCCTGAGGCAAACCCCCGACCATCGAGTTTTGGGGTCACGATAGCTGGAACAGACGTTATCGCTGACCCGCCCGACGATTGAGTGCCTGACGCATGAAGTTGAGAATCCAGCGCACCATCAGCTGGTCGTCGACCGGCGCGTTGAGCGAGGCCTGACCCTCGCGGACCCGGTTGCCGGGGATCTTGCCGCGGCGGAGCTCCATCAAATCTGCGGAGTAGGCCTTGGAAAACTCCGGGTGACCCTGCACGCCGAGGAAGATCTCGCCGACCTGCATCACGTAGACCGGGCAGAAGTCGCTGGCGGCGAGCACCACGGCGCCCGCGGGCAGCCGCGATACCTGATCCTGGTGGCTGACCACCAGATCGAGCCCCTCCTGCCACGGGTCCATCCACGCGGCGCGCTCGGTGAGCCGATTGAACGACATGCCCACGCCCCAGCCGCGCTCGCTCTTGACCACCTCGCCGCCCAGCGCCTTGGCGATCACTTGGTGACCGAAGCAGATCCCCACCAGCGGCTTGCCGGCCGCCCACAGTTCGCGCACGAAGCCGCCCAGCGCCTCGATCCACTCGTCGCCATCGTTGGCCCCGTACTTGGAACCGGTGGTCAGCCAGGCATCCACGGCATCGACGTCACCGGGAATCTCGCCATCCAGGCAGCGCCACACCTGGAACTCGAGGGTCGGGTCGACGCGGGTGAACAGCCGCTCGAACATCTCCGGGTAGTTGCCGTGGCGGGGCTGCAGCTTCTCATCGACGTCGTCGCACTGCAGCAGGCCGATTCGCATGGCATTGTCTCCTTGAAAAATTGAACGCGCCGCATTCTACCCAACCCGGGAGTTTACAGACGACCCTCGACGGCGTTGCACAGCAGCGTCTGGTACTGCGCGGCGTCGAAGGCGATGGGATTGGAGCCGGCGGACGGGTCGGCCACGGCCATGCGCCCCACCGTCTCGGCCTGGGCCAGATCGATATGCAGCTCGGCCAGGGTATGCGGGATGCCGAGCCGCTCGCGCAGCTCGAGCACCCAGTCGATGATCGCCGCGGTGCCCGGCTGACGCAGGTCGAGATAACGCCCCAGGCGCACCATCGGCTCGCCGATCGCGCACTCGTTGGCGCGCAGCACGTAAGGCATGAGAATCGCGTTGAGGGTGCCGTGGTGAGCGTCGTACAGCGCGCCCAGCGGATGGGCCAGCGCGTGTATCGCGCCCAGCCCGCGCTGAAAGGCGGTCGCGCCCATCATCGAGGCGACCAGCATCTGCTGGCGCGCCTCGATATCCTGGCCGTCGCGATAGGCGGCGGGCAGGAAATCGCGGATACGCCGCATGCCCTCCACGGCGATGCCCTCGGCCAGCGGATGGTAGTTGGGCGCGCACCACGCTTCCAGGCAATGCGACAGCGCATCCATGCCGGTCGCCGCGGTGATCGCCGGTGGCAGGCCGACACAGAGTTCGGGATCGAGAATCACCGTCGCCGGCAGCATGCGGGGATGAAAGATGATCCGCTTGACCCGCGCCTGCTCGTCGGTGATCACCGAGGCCCGACCAACCTCGGAGCCGGTGCCGGCGGTGGTGGGCACGGCGACGATCGGCACGACCGCCTCGCCGTCGGCGTGCTTCCAGTTGTCGCCGACATCCTCCAGCGACCAGATCGACAGGCCATCCGGCTGCTTGGCCATCAGCGCCACCGCCTTGGCGGCGTCGAGTCCCGAGCCGCCGCCGAAGGCGATCACCCCGTCGTGGCCGCCGTCGCGAAAGGCCGCCACGCCGTCGGCCACGTTGGTGCCGGTGGGGTTGCCCTTGACGGCGCTGAACAGCCCACAGTCGAGCCCCGCGTCGCGGCAACCCACCAGCGCCGCCTCGACCATCGGCAACCGGGCCAGGCCGGGGTCGGTGACCAGCAACGGCGCGCGCATGCCCAGGGCACGGCACGCCTCGGGCAACTCGCGTATCCGACCGCTGCCGGTGCGGATTTCGGTGGGGTAACTCCAGGTGGTAGTGAACTGGCTAGCATGTTGGTTCATGGAGACCTCGTTTCGTTAGAGCCGTAAGCTCGAAGCTGTAAGCTTTAAGTAGAACCTCCATTCGGCTTACGGCTTACGGCTTACGGCTTACGGCTTATGGCTTCAAGCGTGCTTCAAGTGGAACGACTTCGGCCGGGTTACACTCTCGTAACCGATCCGCGACAGCGAACAGCCACGCCCGGACTGCTTGACGCCGGTCCAGGCCAGTTCGGGATCGAGATAGTCGCAGCGGTTGGTGAATACCGTGCCGGCCTCCAGCCGCCGGGCCAGCGCTTCGCCCGCGGCGATGTCACGGGTGAATACCGCCGCGGTCAGCCCGAACGGGCTGTCGTTCATCAATGCCACGGCCTCGTCGTCATCGGTCACCGGCATAACGCCGACCACCGGCCCGAAGCTTTCCTCGCTCATCACCCGCATCGAATGATCGACGCCGGTCAGCAACTGCGGTGCCAGATAGGCGCTGCCGGGTGCCGACAGCGGGTAGTCGTCGGGGTCGATCCAGGCCTTGGCGCCGGCGGCGACGGCCTCCTCGATCTGGCCGCGCACGAAATCCGCCGCCTCGGGGCGCACCAGCGGGCCCAGGCTCGTCGCCGGATCGCCGGGGTTGCCGAGCTTGAGTTGACGCAACCAGGCCACCGCCCGCTCGACGAAGGCCTCGAAGAGGGACTGATGGACGTAAATGCGTTCGATGGCGCAGCAGCTCTGCCCCGCATTGAAGAAGGCGCCGTCCATCACACCCTCGACGGCGGCGTCCAGGTCGGCGTCGGCGCGAATGTACGCCGGGTCCTTGCCACCCAGTTCCAGCCCGCTGGCGATGAAGCGCCCGGCCAGCGCCGACTCGACCCGCTCGCCGCCGGCCACCGAACCGGTGAAGGAGACGTAAGCGATGCGCGGATCGCGCATCACCCCCTCGGCCGCGGCGTGCGACAGATGCAGATACTGGAACACGCCCTCGGGCAGGCCGGCGGCAGCGAAGGCCTGCTGGATGCGCTCGGCGCACAGCGGGGTCTGGGCGGAATGCTTGAGGATCACCGCGTTGCCGGCCATGATCGCCGGCACGATCGCGTTCACCGCGGTCATGAAGGGAAAGTTCCAGGGCGCGATCACGAAGGCCACGCCCAGCGGCTCGCGACTGATATAGCGGGTAAACCCCGGCTTGTCGGCCAGCCGGATCGGCGCCAGCGCCTGCTCGGCGAGCGCGATCATGCCCCGCGCGCGCTCCTCGAAGCCGCCGATCTCGCCGCCGGCCGCGGCGATCGGCCGGCCCATCTGCCAGGTCAGTTCCTCGGCCAGCGCATCGCGCATCGCCACGAAGGCATCGACCATCGCCGAGCAGTAGCGCGCCCGCTCGGCCAGCGGCACCTCGCGCCAGGCCCGCTGCGCGGCGCTCGCACGGTCCAGGGTGGCCTCGACCCGCGCCGGATCGGCCAGCTCGCGCTCGACGTAGACCGAGCCATCCACCGGGGAAATCGTTTTTTGTGCAGCCATGAATATTCCTCAGCTCACGAGCTTCGGGCTTCGAGCCACGAACCCCAAAGGCTCAACCAGCGCTTGTCTTGGCCCATGGTCCGGTGGGAGGCAACTTGTTCCCGACGAAGCCCATTCCATCGCGAATAAATTCGCTCCCACCTGATGCCGAATCAGGCCTTCGTAGCCCGTAGCCCGTCCGTAGCCCGTAGCCCGTAGCCCGTAGCCCGTAGCCCGTAGCCCGTAGCCCGTAGCCCGTAGCTCAGATTATCTCGAAGTACCTATCGAGCTCCCAATCGGTAATATGCCGGCGAAACTCGCGCTCCTCCCACTCGCGGGTCGCCGCGAAGTGCTCGACGAAGGCGTCGCCGAACAGCTCGCGCGCCGGGGCCGAGGCCTTGAGCCGCTGCGCCGCGTCCCACAGCGTGCGCGGCAACGCCTGATGGACGGGATGCTCCAGCGTGTAAGCGTTGCCGACGACCTGCTCGTCGGGCTCGAGCTGATGCTCGATGCCGTAGAGTCCCGCGCCGATCGCCGCCGCCAGCGCCAGGTAGGGGTTGGCGTCGGCGCTGCCCAGGCGGTACTCGACCCGCTGCGAGGTGTCGCTGCCGGGGATCACGCGCAGCGCACAGGTGCGATTCTCCACCCCCCAGGTCGCCTCGGTGGGCGCCCAGAAACCGGGAATCAGCCGCGTGTAGCTGTTGACGGTCGGCGAGAACAGCGCCAGGAATTCCGGCATCAGCTGCTGTTGACCGGCGACGAAGTGGCGCTGCACGGCGCTCATCGTGTAGGGCTTGGCGGCGTCGAAGAACGCCGACCTGCCGGCGTCGCGCTCGCGCAGCGACAGGTGGATGTGGCCGCTCTGACCGGGATAGTCCGGCGACCACTTGGCCATGAAGGTCGCCATCAACCCCCGCCGCTGGGCCCAGACCTTGACGAAAGTCTTGAACAGCGCGCCCTTGTCGCCAGCGGCGAGCGCGGCGTCGACGCCGATCGCCGCTTCCAGCACGCCGGGGCCGGTCTCGGTGTGCAAGCCTTCGATGGGAAAGTCCATGCTCTCCGACAGCGCCAGCAACTCATGGTAGAGCTCGCTGTGCACCGAGCTTCTGAGCATCGAATAGCCCATCATGTCGGGCGTCAGCGGCTTGAGGTTGCGAAAGCCCTTGTCGCGGATCGATTCCGGCGTTTCCTGGAACAGGAAAAACTCGTATTCCAGCGCGCCAAACACCTCGAAACCCAGCCCCTCGGCACGCGTCAGGACCCTTTCGAGCAAACCACGCGGGCAGATCTCCCGCGCCGGCCCGGCGAACTCGGCAAGAAACAGCAGCATGCCATCCTCGAAGGGAAGTTCGCGGCAGCTCTCCGGGACGATGCGTAGCGCGGCATCGGGATACCCGGTGTGCCAGCCGGTGTACTGGACGTTGTCGTAGAGCGCGTCCTTGCTGTCCCAGCCCAGCACCACGTCGCAGAACGCGAAGCCGTTCTCCAGCGCATCGAAGAACTTCTTCTTGCTCATGTACTTGCCGAGCATCACGCCGTCGATGTCGAACAACCCGACCTTGACGTGGCTCAGCCCGCGCTCCTCGACCAGTTGCCGGGCCTGGTCGGCGCTGGTCACTTGCCTGGCTTGCTTGACGCCCATCGCTCTACCTCGCTGGCCATGTTGGGATTGTCATAGGGCGGCACTCGCCTCATGCGTTGTCCGCACGCTCGCGGTGCGCGACGGCGAACTCCTCCTCCGGGGAGAGTATCAGACGATGCCGGCCGATGAGCGCGAAGTAGACGATGCCCACCGCGAACCAGGCCGCCACGCCCACCACCCCAACCCGGTAGGTCGTATCGGAGAGCTGGAAGAAGATGGTCACCACGGCGATGACGATGGTCGCCCAGGCGCCGGCATTGCCGAACGGGCTGCGATAGGGCCGCTCCATGCTCGGGTAGTTCTTGCGCAGCAGAATGAACGAGACGGCCTGGGCGATGTACGAGCACATCGCCCCGAACACCGCCATGTTCAACAGCGTGCCGCCGATCACCGCCGAGCTCTGGTCGGCACCCAGCCCGACGAAGCTGATCAGCATGATCGTCAGGCCGACCAGCGCGCCGGCGATCATCGCCACGTGCGGAGTCTTGCGCGAGCCGTGGGTCACCGACAGGAAGGTCGGAAAGTAACCGGCACGCGACAGCGAATAGATCTGCCGACCCTGGGCGAAGATGATGGTATGAAAACTCGAGATCAGCCCGACGATCGCCACCAGCGCCAGGATCTTGGCCGTGCCGCTGCCGAAGATCGCCTTGAAGCCGTCGAGCAGCGGTTCGCCCGACTGGCCCAGCGCATAGGCGCCCACACCGACGACCGAGGGGTTGAGGAACAGGATCATGAACGCCGAAATGATCAGCGTGACGATGCCCAGGATGATGCCCTTGGGCATGTCGCGCTTGGGATCGACCGATTCCTCGGCGGCCAGCGGTAGCTGCTCGATGGCCAGGAACAGCCACACCGCGAATGGCATGGCCGCCAGCGCACCGACGATGCCCATCGGCAGGAAGGGCCCATTGCCGCCCTCCAGCAGCACGCCACCCTCGCCGATATTGAGCGCCCAGGCCGAGAAATCGATATTCGGGAAGGCGCTGAACCAGAACACCAGCAAGACCGCCAGGGCGAGTAGCGTCACGCCCAGGGTGACCTTGAAGGAGAGTTCCACGCCGACGATGTTCAAGCCCACGAACAGGATGTAGCCCAGCACCCACCAGATCGGCTGAAAGGCCGCTTCGGTCTCGAAGATCCCGGTCAGGTAGGAGCCGATGAAGAACACGATCACCGCCGGGGTGAGAACGTACTCGACGTTTTCGCAAAGTCCGGTGACGAAACCGCCCCACGGCCCCATCGACGAGCGGGCGAAGGAGTAGGCGGCCCCGGTGTGCGGCAGCGCCGGCGACATCTCGGCGATGCAGAAGGTCAGCCCCAGATACATCACCGCGATCAGCACGGTGGCGATCAGCATGCCGCCCCAGCCGCCCGAGGCCAGCCCCAGGTTCCAGCCGGAGTAGTGCCCGGAAATCACCGCCCCCACGCCCAGCGCCCAGAGCGACCAGGGCCCGGCGTGGCGACGTAGCCCGCGCTTCTCGAAATAGGCGGCATCTTCGTGCCGGTAGTGAATACTGCTCGTATCCTTGCGGGTATTTGTGGTCATTGTTGTGCCCTTCCAGCTGATCGGTATAACGCGGGCGAGCGACTCGCCGCACGCAGACGCGACTTTCCGCGGCAACGGTCGCGGCTTCCTGCAGTCTGGGCAGACTCGTCCCGGCGCGGCAACTAGCATCGGCGCCAGACACCGGTTGGCTATCGAAAAAATCGATAGTGCACCGCAACGCAGCACGCAGCCTTCAGCGCACGTCGATCTGCGCGGCCAACCAGGGCAGATGGCGCAGGAGCTCACCGGCGCAGCGCGTCTTCAGCAACCCGCGGCTGTCGCGGGCCAACTGCGAAGGCAGGTCGCCAAGCTCGTCGCGCCGCGCCACCAGCGTCAATTCGCGACGCAACGGGGCGATGGGCAGCTCGACCACCTGCACGTCGAGACGCTCGAGCCCGGCCTGGCACAGGCACAGCGGCGTGGTGATCGTCCAGCCGACGCCGGCGTCGACCATGCGCAGCAGGGCGAAGGTGTTGTCGAGATGCAGCCGGGCGGGCAGTTCCAGCTGGTTGAGCCGCAAGTGTCGCTCGATCGCCTGGCCGATCAGCGACTGCGGGGTGTAGCGCACGAAATCCAGCTGCCGGGCCAGCCAACGCAGGTTGTCGTGGCCGCCATGCCAATGCCGAGGCAGTACCAGCACGAAGGGTTCGTCGAGCAGCGAATGGCGCTCGAGCCCATCGTAGTTCTCGAGCCGGTCGTCGGAGACGATGATATCGACGTGACGGGTCAGCAGCGCATGGCCGTGCAGGTGGGAGAGCCCGGTGGTCAGGGTGTAATCGCGGGTATGACGCTTGATCGCCTCGATCAACGGCTGGCCAACCGCGGTGGCCAGCGAATCCACCAGCGCGATGCGCACCTGATGAAGCTGCTGGAAGGCGCCGCTGCGCAGTTCGCGCCGCGTTGCGCGGGCCTCGCCGAGCATGCGTTGGGCTCGGTCATAGAAGAAGCGCCCCGCGGCGGTCGGCTCCAGCGGCCGGGCGTGGCGCAAAAACAGCGACACCCCCAGCGTTTCCTCGAGATTGGCCAGGCTCTGCGAGACCGACGACTGCTTGAGTCCCAGGTGCAGCGCCGCCGCCGTCTGGCTGCCCCGCTCCAGGGTCTCGACGAAGATTTCCATGCTGCGCAGATCGAAGCCGAATGCCCCACGCATATCGCCACCTCGTTAGCGGGCCGATAAGGGCGCCGCACGATACCGAGCCTGCCGGCGCTCTTGTCGACGACCATGCGGCATTCGCCGTGCCTCGGCAATGCCCTTTGCGCTGGGCCATGCGAAGATGCGACTGGAGCCGATCGAGCAACGAGCCATGGTACATTGTGCCAGCCGGCGTCCTGCCTGGGCCGAGTACATCACCCCGTTGCCGCCATAGCCCAGCGCGTGATGGCCGCCGGGCTGGGGATCGCAGTCGATATCGGCGATCAGGCTTGAAGGTTTGCATGCCCGCCACGCACTCCTCGTGCATCCTGAGCGCCCCGGCGTGGCGTTCTTCACCGCGATCTTGCCGTCGCGGAAGGTGAAGGCGTCGATCATGCGCGCCTCGGAGCGGACGCCATCCACGGTCGTGCCCTTGCAGGTGCTCTCGCTAAAGCCCCGGTCCCCCACCACGACATGTTCGCCATCGACCCAGGCCGCGTCCGGCGCACCTTCCACGCATTCTCGAGGGCCTGACGCACCTCGGCCTGCCCGACGAAGCGCTTGCCCATCAGTTCCGGTCCGGCAAGGGCATGGAATTCGCAATCCTCGGTCATCATCGCCATCACCGCATCGATGTCGTGGCGGTTCAAGGCCTCGCTGAAGGCTTCCAAGAGTTCAATACCGAGCTGGCTCATGTGGTTCCCCTCGACTGGGGTAGTCCGCGATCGGCCAGCGGCCACCGCGATGACTTCGAGGGTAGTGCCAAGCATCCGCATGACTTAGCGCCAGTGGGGAGTCGCTTGTTGGGCCAGCATGGCGGGCTCATGATCCGTGGACGCCGGTACCCGGTAGGGCGCGGTATCGACGATCGGCTCACGTCCCAACAGTTGATCGACCAGCAGGCGCGTCGCGGCCGGCGCCAGCACCAACCCATTGCGGTAATGCCCGGCGTTGACGAACAACCCGGCGATGCCCGGCACCTCGCCGATGAAGGGCACGCCCTCGGGCGAACCGGGGCGCAGCCCCGCCCAGTGATGCTCCACCTCGCACTCGGCCAGCCCCGGCAGCATGGCAACCGCACTGGCATGCAGCGATGCATGGGCCGCCGCGGTGGGTGTCTTGTCGAAGTCGGCCTCCTCCAGCGTGGAGCCGATCAGCACCCGGCCATCGGCGCGCGGAATCAGGTAGCGCCCGTCCTTCAACACCACGCGCTCGAGCAGTTGCCGACAACCGGTCGTCAGCGGCGTCTTGAACAGCATCATCTGGCCCTTGACCGGGCGCACCGGCAGCGCCACCCCGACTTCACCCAACAGCCGTCCACTCCAGGCACCGCCACAGACGATCACGCGTGCCGCCCCGAAATGCCCCCCGGCGGTCTGCACGCCCGTCACCCTGCCCCGTTCGACGACCAGCCGCTCGACCCGGCAGCCCTCGTGCACGGCGACCTTCGGCAAGGTGCGCAACCGGGCGCGCAGCGCCTGGCCCAGCCGCGGGTTGCGGATGCTGCCGAGGGTCGGCATCCACAGTCCATCGTCGAGCCCGGCCGCCAGGTGCGGCTCCTTGCCATAGACGAAATCGGCATCCACGCGCACCAGCGGCTTGCCCCGTTGCCGCGCCCACGCCACGGCGTCGGCCTCGTCGTCGACGTGGAGATACAGCAATCCCGTCTGGCGGTACTCGGGGTCGATCCCCGTCTCCCCGGTCAGGCGATTCGCCAGAGCCGGGTAACGTCCTTCGGACCACTCGGCCAGACGCGAGATCGCCTCCTCGTAGCGCCAGGGATACAGCGGCGAGACGATACCGCCCCCGGCCCAGGAGGCCTCCTTGCCGCATTCGCCGCGTTCGAGCAGCGTTACCGAGTGGCCGGCCTCGGCCAGTTGCCAGGCGGTCATCATGCCGATGACACCCCCGCCGATGATCAGGAAGTCCTGCATGCCATGCCCCTCCGATAGTCGCTCGTGCCCGGCCTTTGCGCGGTGGCGACCGCACAGCCACGGCGCCCCTGCCACGTGGCGATAAAGCCAACCGGAACGCTGGATTCCAACGAATGGAACATGGGGAAAGAATCTAGCGACCGTCTCGCCTCATCGTCAATGAATATTTCAAAAAATGGTATGCTTTTTACCAAATATAGGAATTGGTATATTGCTCTCATGCCCACGACCATCCGTACGAGAGGCTCGACATGACGTCTGACGTAGCCAAGATCGATGGCGACACGCCAACGATGCGCCTGCTGGCGCTGCTGGAAGTCATCGCGGAAAAGGATCAGTTCTTCACGCTGCAGGGGCTGGTGGAGGAGACCGGGCTGCCCAAGCCCACGCTGCACCGCATGTTGCAACAGCTCGAGGCCGCCGGCATGCTGCAGCGCGATGGCGACAGCCGACATTACGGGACCGGTATGCGTCTGCGGCGTCTGGCCGAGACCCTGCTGATGAACAACACCGTGCACGGCGCTCGTCATGGCGTGCTCAGCCGGCTAGTCGAGGAGATCGGCGAAAGCTGCAACATCACGGCTCTGTCGGGCAACGAGGTGCTGTATCTCGATCGTGTCGAGACCAGCGCGCCGCTGCGCTTCTACCTGCACCCCGGTTCACGGGTGCCGGTGCATGCCTCGGCGAGCGGCAAGCTGTTTCTGGCGCAGATGCCACCGGCCCAGCGCAAGCGGTTGCTCGCCCACGTGACGCTGGAGCGCTTCACGCCCAACACCCGGGCGGATGTCGAGGCACTGGAACACGAGATCGAGCGTGTGCGTCGCGACGGCTACGCCTTCGACGACGAGGAGTTCCTGCCGGGACTGCTGTGCATCGCGGTGCTGGTTCCCGGCAGCAAGGGGCGCTCGAATCTGGGCATTGCCGTTCAGGCACCGACCATGCGCCTGACGCCGGAGCGCGCCCGGGAGTTCCTGCCGGCCCTGCAACGGGCAGCCGAGGCAATTGCCGCCATCGATGCCGAAGCCGCACCCGGCAACAGTGCATCCGCTTGACCGGCGCCATATGCCCGGCTGTTCGGGAGCGCTCACGCCGTGCTCTGACAATCGTTGATCGCCGCGACCAGCGCATCGAACGGCAACGGACGAAAGAACCAGAAGCCCTGGAAGATGTGACAGCCGTTGCGCAGCAGGAAGTCGCGTTGCGCGGCGCTCTCGACGCCCTCGGCGACGACCGTCAGATGCAGGTTCCGAGCGATCGTGATGATCGTCTGGACGATCGCCTCGTCATTCGAGTTGTCGAGTTCCTGAATGAAGCTGCGATCGATCTTGAGTTCGTCCAGCGGCAAGCGTTTCAGGTAGGACAGCGACGAGTAGCCGACCCCGAAATCGTCGATCGCCAGGCCCACGCCGATACGCTTGAGGTCGCGCATCGTCTCGATCGTCTCGATCAGGTTGTCGATCATCACTCCCTCGGTGATCTCGAGCTGCAAACGCGACGGATCGATGCCCGAACGCTCGATGCAGCGTCCGATCGAGGCGACGAACTCGGGCTGGCCGAACTGGCGCGGGCTGATATTGATCGACAGCCGAGGGAGCTGCCGCGCATCGAGTCGCATGAGCGCCTCGCAGGCCTGGTCCAGCACCCACTGGCCGATATCGAGGATCAGCCCGCTCTCCTCGGCCACCGGAATGAATTCGACCGGCTGGACCATGCCGCGCTTCGGGTGCAACCAGCGCAACAACCCCTCGCCGCCGACGATCCGTCCATCGCCGTCGACCTGGGGCTGAAAATGCAGCTGCAATTGGTCGCCTTCGAGCGCCAGGCGCAGGTCCTGCTCGAGATTCAGTCGCCATACCGCCGCCGTGTGCATGCTCGGCAAGTAGCCGCAGGCCTTCGCGCGCCCCTCCGTCTTGGCCTGGAACATCGCCGTTTCGGCCTGCTTGAGCAGCCCGGTCGCGCTGCTCTGCTCTTCGCCGAACAGCGCAAAACCGATACTCGGCGTCACCAACAGCGGTCGATCGCTGAGATGGTAGGGCTCGGAAAGCGCGCTCATGACACGCTCGGCAACGCCGTTGACGCCATCGATCACCTGCTGACGATCGCCTCTGATGCGTGCGACCACCACCACGAACTCGTCGCTATTGACGCGCGCGGCGATGTCGCCATCGCGCAGCAGCTCGGTCAGGCGGCGCGCCGTGGCATTGAGCAGCCGGTCGCCGACCGAGTGGCCAAGCGACTCGTTGACCTCCTTGAAGCGGTCCAGATCGATGAACAGCACCGCGCCGTGCTCGCCACGGTGGGCCGATTCGGCCATCAGCTGCGCCAGACGCTCGCTGAGCAGGCGCCGGTTGGGCAGTCCTGTCAGCGCATCGTAATAAGCCTGACGGTGGATGGTCTCCTCGGCCTGGCGCCGCTCGGTCAAATCCTCGACGACCGCCACGCCGGCAACGATAGCGCCCTGATCGTCACGCACGCCGCTGAACAGGATTCGCACCGGCAAGGCCGGGCCCGATGCCGTCAGCATGCTGTAGTCGCCCTCGTAATAGCCTTCGCCATGGCTCAGCGCACGTTGCACGGCCCGCTTGACGCGGATGCTCTGCACGGATTCCAGCATGTCGAACCCCAGAAAGCGCTCGCGGGACTCGCCGGTAATCTGAAGCAGCTTGTCGTTGCAGTCGGTAACCCGGCCCTGGGCGTCGAAATGCAGCATGCCCAGTGGCGAGGCCTGGAAGATGGTGTAGTAGCGGCTTTCGCTCGCGCGCAGCGCCTGCTCGCGCGCCTCGCCCTCGGCCTGGAGATGAAAGTTGTCGCGCAGGATGCGGTTCCAGCGATGGCTGACGGCCAGCGTAAAACCCAGGAAGAGCCACACCATCGCCGCCGCGGTCAGCGACGCCGGGCCGCCCAGCCACAGGTAACGCAGGCTCAATGGCAGCAGTGTAAGAATCAGGAACGTCGCCGCGATCGGCCACACCGGCGCCATGGTCGCCGCCCCGCCCGAGGCGATGCCGGCCAGCGCCACGACCAGGATCACCTGATGCTGGAAGTCGGAGACCGGAAACAGCCATAGACCACATGCGCCCCACAGCAAACCGCTGGCGGTCGAGCCGATCGCGTAGCCGATCATCCAGCGCCGCGCCGCTTCGGCCGGCGGTTGCTTGCGCTGAAAGCGCCAGGCCAGTCCCAGACGGGCGAACGTGATCAGTACCACCGCCGTCACCCAGGCCAGCATCTGCCGCTGGTCGACGACCGACCACAACGAGACCAGCAGCAGCCCCGCGACCAGTACCACCGAGACCATCGGCAGCCACAACCCGTCGTAGAGGATGCGCACCTGTTCGCTGCGTATCCGCAAGCGCTGTGTCGCGCCGTCCATGCTTCCCCGTGTACGCTTCGTTGAGGCTTCCAATACCCGGCCCCTTTTATGTCCCTGCCCGGTTAATCATCGCTGAAAACGCTCGCCCAGCGATCCGTTAGCGTCACGTCAGCCTTTTACCTCAAGGATATCAGGCGACATGCGAAGATCTTCTGTCCGTGATCGAACGCCCTTCAGCTAAAATAACCAACCCTTCATGCCGCGTATAGGTGCCAGAAGATTCGTATTGAGTGTCCCCGCGGCTGCTCTCCATACTGACTATCCACTCACACGGACTTGTGAGGGTTCTAGTGCAGCCGTCAAACGCTCCTTTACCGCTCTATCCTGGGCACTGGTATGCCTGGCAATGCATCAGCGCCGACGACGGCGCCGACAGCTACTTTTCGCCGGCCTATCTGAAACGGATAGTGGCGCGGGGCGGCCTGGCGCCGGTACTGACGCTGGCGATAGCCAATGTGCTCAATCTCGACCGGCCCCAGGACGAGATACTCTCGCTGCGCACCATCCGCCACGATTGCCGGCTACTGATCGCCGACGTCATGGAGCCGGGACAAGCGCCCGCCAGCACTGTCATCGTCACGCCGATCACCTTCGGCTGGCTGCGTCGCCATACCCCGCACATCCTCGACCAGCACCCCTCGACACTGCTCGATCATGCGGACACGGCCAGCGCCGATCGCTACCTGGGACGGGCCTTTCCCTATGTGGCAAGACCCAGCCTGTGCCACGATGGTGGGGGTCGCTGAAAATTCTCCAGCCCTCTATGCTAGCCTGTATGTCGGGCTCCGCGGAGCCCGACGGCCATTTTTCAGCGCGCAGCCATCGGCTTCGATCGGGCCAGATGACGATGTCGCGTGGCTAGCGCCACCATCCAACCAGCCTTGGGAACCCAATGATGAAACGCCCCTTCCGCATCGCCGTCACCGGCGCCGCCGGTAGCATCAGCAACTCGTTACTCTTTCGTCTCGCCGCCGGCGAGGTCTTCGGCACCGATCAGCCCATCATCTTGCAGCTGATCGAGCGCAGCGAAGCCATGGAAGCGCTACGCGGTCTGGCCATGGAGCTCGAGGATTGCGCCTTCCCGCTGCTGCATGCCGTGCGGCTGCACGACAACCCGGAAGACGGCTTTCGCAATGTGCATTTCGCCTTTTTGATCGGCGCCAAGCCGCGTGGCCCGGGCATGGAGCGTGCCGATCTGCTGGCCGCCAACGCCGAGATCTTCAGCCGTCAGGGCCGTGCGCTCAACGACCACGCCAACCCCGACGTCAAGGTGCTGGTGGTCGGCAACCCGGCCAATACCAATGCGCTGATCGCCAGTCGCAACGCGCCCGACCTGTCGCCGTCGCAGTTCACCGCGATGAGCCGGCTCGACCACAACCGCGCCAAGGGCATGATCGCCAACCGCACCGGCTTCAACACCGCCGACATCCGCAAGGTCGCCGTGTGGGGCAACCACAGCGCCAGCCAGTTTCCCGACGTGCGCAACGCCGAGGCGATGGGCGAACCGATCTGGCCCGGGCTCGATCACGACTGGGTCGACAACACCTTCATTCCGCGCGTCCAGAAGCGCGGCGCCGAGATCATCGACGCCCGCGGCCAATCCAGTGCCGCCTCGGCCGCCCAGGGCGCCATCGATCACATGCGCGACTGGTACATGGGCACGCCCGAGGGCGACTTCGTCAGCATGTGCATCGTCTCCGACGGCAGCTACGGCATCGCCAAGGGCATCGTGTTCTCGTTCCCGGTGCGCTGCCGCTACGGCCGTTACCAGATCGTCCAGGGCCTGCCCATCGACGACGCCGCCCAGAAGCGCCTCGACGCCACCGAAAAGGAGCTGCTCGAGGAGAAGGACGCGGTCAAGCACCTGCTGCCGGCCGAGACCGAGGACGCGCACAACAACCTGAGCGTCAGCCTGCGCTCCGGGGCCAATCGTTACGGCGAGGAAGACCGTGACGACGACAGCGAGGCCTGCGTGCTGCGTACCGATCGGGTCATCTAACGCACGCCCCTCCCGTTGCACGGCGCAACGCCGTGCAACGGTATTCCCCTGCCGAACGCCCGCCGCGAGCCGGCCCTGGCCGATCGCGATATCGCCAACGCGGTGATGTACGCCATCAGCCAGCCCCAACACATCGACGTCAACGAGATCCTGGTGCGCCCCACGCCGCCACGCGACGAGATTTGACGCCTCGCGACGGTAGCGGCCGATGCGCGGCAAGATGCCCCTGAAAAAGCTTGAATTTGCACTGGTCGCGCGGGAAAAAATTGCGCATGCTTGAGGGGTCCGATTGTCACTTCTGGAGCCTCATGGACGCGGTACGACAAACCGGCAACTGTGCCTCACGCGCACAGTGCCGCAAACGGGACTTCGATGTTCGAGACATGGAACATCGCACCCGTCTGATGCGCATAGTCACTCGCCGCATCGCCCTTTCAGAACTCGGCAACCGTGAAATCGCCCGGCGCGCCGGCATCCCCTCTCAGCGCATCAGCGACCTGCTCGCCGGTCGTCTGGAGCATTTCTCCGCCGACGACCTCCAGGCGATCCGCGATCGGGTGGAAAGCGTCGTCGACGACGGCGAGTCAACCCCGAGCGTAGCCACGGCCACGCCACCCTGAGGAGCCTGTGTCGGGCTGGGCGCTGACCCGTTGTGGATCGCGGCCATCGGCTACTCCGGCAGGTCCGTCACCGCTCCAAGCGATGCCGAACTCACGGTGCGCGCATACTTGGCCAGCACCCCGCGCCGATAGCGCGGTTCGGGCTGGCGCCAGGCCGCGCGGCGCAGCTCGAACTCGTCGTGACTGAGCGCGACGTTGATGGTGTCGGCCTCGGCATCGATGGTGATCTCGTCACCATCCTCGACCAGCGCGATCGGCCCGCCGTTGAACGCCTCCGGCGAGACGTGGCCGACCACGAAACCGTGGCTGCCGCCGGAAAAGCGGCCATCGGTGATCAACGCCACCCGATCGCCCAGCCCACGCCCCATGATCGCCGAGGTCGGGGTCAGCATCTCGCGCATGCCCGGCCCGCCGCGCGGCCCCTCGTAGCGGATCACCACCACCTCGCCGGCGACCACGCTGCCGTCGTTGATGCGCGCCTGGGCCTCCTCCTCGGAACCGAACACCCGCGCGCGGCCGGTGAAGCGCGTGCCCTCCTTGCCGGTGATCTTGGCCACCGCGCCCTCCGGCGCCAGGTTGCCATGCAGGATGCGCAGATGGCTCTGCGCCTTGATCGGCGCATCGAGCGCCGCGATGATCCGCTGATCGTCCGGGTACGGCGCGACCTCGGCGAGATTCTCGGCCAGCGTCTTGCCGGTCACCGTCAGGCAATCGCCGTGCAGCAGGCCGGCCTCGAGCAGCGTCTTCATCAATGGCTGGATACCGCCGATCGCCACCAGTTCGCTCATCATGTAATGCCCGCTGGGCCGCAGGTCGGCGAGTACCGGCACGCGCCGGCCGATCCGCGTGAAGTCGTCCACCGAAAGCTCGACGCCGATGGCGCTGGCCATCGCCAGCAGATGCAGCACCGCGTTGGTCGAGCCGCCCAGCGCGATGACCACGGTGATGGCGTTCTCGAAGGCATCAGAGGTCATGATGTCGCTGGGCTTGAGGTCACGCGCGAGCAGCGCGAGCACCGCCGCCCCGGCGGCACGGCTGTCGTCGCGCTTGGTGTCGGAGACGGCGTTCTGCGCCGAGGAGTTGGGCAGGCTCATGCCCAGCGCCTCGATCGCCGAGGCCATGGTATTGGCGGTGTACATGCCGCCGCAGGCGCCCGGTCCGGGAATCGCCGTCTCCTCGATCTGCTTGAGCGCGATCAGGTCGATGTCGCCGCGCGAGTGGGCGCCCATCGCCTCGAACACCGAGACGATGTCGGTGTGATTCGCGCCCGGCAGAATGGTCCCGCCGTAGACGAACACGCTGGGCCGGTCGAGCCGCGCCAGGCCGATCAGACAGCCCGGCATGTTCTTGTCGCAGCCGCCGATCGCCACCAGCCCGTCGAAGCCCTCGCAACCGGCCACCGTCTCGATCGAGTCGGCAATCACCTCGCGCGAGACCAGCGAATACTTCATGCCTTCGGTACCGTTGGCGATGCCGTCCGAGATGGTGATGGTATTGAACACCACGCCCTTGCCGCCGGCCTCGTCGGCTCCCGCCCGGGCCTGCTCGGCGAGTTCGTCGATATGACTGTTGCAGGGCGTGACCTGGCTGGCGGTGGAGGCGATGCCCACCTGCGGCTTGCAAAAATCGTCGTCCTCGAAGCCCACCGCACGCAGCATCGCGCGGCTGGCCGACTTGCCAGGGCCGTCGACCACCGGGCTCGAATAGCGACGACGCGGGTCGGCGTGGGGTTCATCACTCATCACGGCTACTCCCTGAACTGGTCACGTGGGCGGGTCTGTTGCGAGGCTGCATAACAGCCTAGCCGACTCAGTCTGAAAGCGCGGCGGCCCGCTTGCAAACTGCCTCCGGTCGCGGAGTGGCACAGCGGGCAGCCAGCGAGCCAGCCGATCACTGGGCCGACAGCGCCCTCACCGGCCGCAGCCATGCCACCGCCACGCTCACCACCGCCGACGCCGTCAGCGCGCCGAGGAATGGCGCCAGCGTTGGCGCGCCGCCTGGGAAGCTCGCCGCCAGCAGACCGCCTGCCAGGCTGCCCTGGGCGATCCAGCCCGGCAGCACCGCGCCGCTCAGCCCGGCCAGCCCACCGGCCACCGCCGCAGCGGTGCTCATCCGCGACCAGAGCCCCAACAGCACCGGCACCACCGCCGTGGCGCATAACAGATCGGCGATCAGAAACAGCCGCAGCACCGACACGCCCTGCAGCGCCACCAGCATTGCCGGCACCATCAACGCCAGGGTGATCCAGCGCGCCCCGCTCAGCGACAGCCCGCGTCGGTCGAGGCTGTCACCCTCGCCGACCAGTAGCGAGGCGATGCCATTCTGCAGCGTATCGACACTCGAGGCGACCAGCGTCACCGCCAGCACCAGCGCCAGCAGGCTCAGCCAGCCCGGCGCGCCGTTCAGCAGGGCGAAGAACGGCATCGGCGGCTCGCCGAGCCGGGCGCCGCTCAGCGCCGCGAGGATTCCCAACCCGCCGACGACGGCGACCACCACTACCGTCGTCACGGCGCCGAGTACGGCGCCGCGTCCCAGCGCCCGGGAATCGCGGGCGGCCCAGACGCGCTGCCAGTAACCCTGGTGGAACAGGTTGGCCGCGGTCACCGCGATCACCAGCGTCAGCGCCACGCCCAGCGCATCGCCGAACGCGACGTCGGGCAGTGCGGCCGAGGCCGGCAACGCGGGCATTCGCGCCAGCGCCACCCCGCCGACGACCAGCAGCAGCGCGCTCAGCAACAGCGCCTGCCAGCGGTCGGTGACCAGACTCGCGCGCAGCCCGCCCCAGGCGGTATAGGCCAGCGTGGTCACCGCCACGGCGACGATCGCCACGCTGCCCGACAGCGGCGAGAGCAATTCGGTGATCCCGCCGATGGCGCTCAACTCGGCGGCCAGGAAGCAGGCCATGTAGAGTACCGAGATCAGCGCCACGTAGCGGCGTACGCCACTGCCGAACCGCGCCGCGGCGAACTCGCCGATGCTGCGCCCCTCGGGCAGGCGACGGCGGATCGCCGGGCCGCACAATGCCAGCACGAGAAACGGCAGCGCCGAGCCGATGGCGTAGCCGGCCAGCGCCACCGGGCCGACGAAGGCCCCCACTTCCGGCGGGGCGAAGAGAATCCACGCGCCCATTCCCGAGGCCAGGAACGACAGCCCTAATGTGGTAGCCGGCTGCGAATTGCGCGCGGTCATGTAGTCGTCGAGCGCGTCCCCCGCGCGGCTCGCGCGCAGTCCCAGGATGGCAAACAACAGCAACGCCGCAGCGAGCGCGGCCAGGGTCGCGTAAAGCATGTCGCACTTCCTCCGCCGGTATGAACCGGATCAGGTTCCAGGGTCAGCGCTTTCGTAAAGCCGCACTCTCAGCCCGCCCTGTGGACAGGACTCCCCTGGCGACAGTGAATGTAGGTGTGTCGATTAAAGATTAACGCCGCAGCGCCGATAACCCAAGTTATGGCAAATTGTCGTAACCTCGGATGTGCCGGGCATAGCGTCCGGCCTGGCGGTGCTGCATGAACCGCCGGCTCAACGTATCATTCGACGGTCTGAAACGATGACACAACAACGAAGAATAACGCAGACATAGGGTCCAAGCGCCATGCCTTATCACGAAGCCAACGAGCATGCCCCCGGCCGGCTGCATGCGCTTTTCGCCGATCCCTACCAGGCGTTCGGCAATCACGTTCATGCACGCTGGGACCACCTGCCGGTCGCTCTGCACGCTCTGCTCGACCGCCCGCTGGCCGCGGCCGACCTGAAGGTGCGGGTGATCCACGGCTGGGAAAACGGCAACTTCCAGCTCGGCGAACTCAATCATAGCGATCATGCCCTGCGTAACCTCGCCGACCTGCGCCACGTCGAGGCCCGCTATCGCCAGGCGCGACGCGACGGCCAGGCGCTGCCCTGCGACGACCGCTCGCTGCTCGAAAGGCCGCTGGACGACGCGATCGCCCAGGCCGAGCAGGCCGGCCAGGCGATAGACGAGCTGACTCGCAGCACCCCGGCGCGCTGGCCCGCGTTCGACCAGGGGCTGCTTCTCTATACCTTCTTCAAGATCTATCATCGCCTTACCTACGGCGAGGACGACGTCTACCGCTCGATCCGCTGCCTGACGACTTCCGGGCCCTGCGAGGTCCACGAATTCCACCTCGAAGAGGGCGAGTTCGCCATCGTCACGCCCGCCGAGGGCGAGCCGCAGGCCACGACCCTGCTGGTGCTTCACGAAAGCCAGCTCGAGCCGGTCATTCAGTTGCTTCAGAGGTGCCGGATCGTCTAGACGCACTGACTCTTTGTTTCTCTCAACGCAGGACGGCCCCGTCTCCGGCGAGACGAGGCCGCGTTACAGCATGGTACGAATCAGCCCATCGAGATGGTGCTGTTGATTCCCGAGGAGACGTTTTCCGGCTCGAACCAGCGCGCGGTGACGGTCTTGGTCTGGGTCCAGAACTGGATCGCCTGCTTGCCGTTGGGCCCCAGGTCGCCGAGCTTCGAGGCCCGCGAACCGGTGAAGCTGAAATACGCCACCGGCACCGGGATCGGCACGTTGATACCCACCTGGCCGACGTCGATGTCGCTCTCGAAGCGCTTGGCCACCCAGCCGGAGTTGGTGAAGATCGAAGTGCCGTTGCCGTTGGGGTTGGCGTTGATGAACGCAATGGCGTCGTCCAGCGTGTCGACACCGACCACGCACAGCACCGGACCGAAGATCTCCTCGCGATAGATGGCCATGTCGGCGGTCACGTCGCTGAAGAGGGTCGGCCCGACGAAGTTGCCGTCCGGATAGCCGTCGACGCTCAGGCCGCGGCCGTCGAGCTTGAGCGTAGCGCCTTCGGCCTCGCCCTTGCCGATCAGCGCCACCACCCGCTCGCGCGCCGGCGGCGACACCAGCGGGCCCAGGTCGGCGTCGCGCTGGGTGCCGGGGCCGACGGTCATGGCGCGGGACTTGTCGACGATCTCGTCGAGCCACTCGCGCGCTTCGCCGACCAGCACCAGTACCGAGTTGGCCATGCAGCGCTGGCCGGCGGCGCCGAACGCCGAGCCCAGCAGGTTGTTGATCGCCTGGCTGCGATTGGCGTCGGGCATGATCACGCAATGGTTCTTGGCGCCCATCATCGCCTGCACGCGCTTGCCGGCGGCCCCGGCGCGGGCGTGGATCTGTGTGCCGACCGGCGTCGAACCGATGAACGACACGGCCTTGATGTCCGGGTGGTCGCACAACCGGTTGGCGACCTCGGGGCCGCCGTGCACGACGTTGAGCACACCGGGCGGCACACCCGCCTCATGGGCCAGCTCGACCAGCCGCATGGTCGACGACGGGTCCTGCTCGGAAGGCTTCAAGACGAAGGTGTTGCCGGTGGCGATGGCCAGCGGAAACATGAAGCACGGCAGCATGATCGGGAAGTTGAACGCGGTAATCCCCGCGCCCACGCCCAGCGGCTGGTTGAGCGAATAGACGTCGACGTCGCTGGCGGCATTCTCGGCGATTTCGCCGAGCTGCAGCGAGGTGATCGAGCAGGCATGCTCGACCACTTCCAGGCCGCGCCCCACCTCGCCCTCGGCGTCGGGCAGGGTCTTGCCGTGCTCCTCGGTGATCAGCGCCGCCAGCTCGCCGGTGTGTTCGCGGATCAGCGCCTGGAAGGCGAGCATGATGCGCATGCGCTTGGCCAGCGGCACCTTGCGCCAGGTCTTGAAGGCGACCTGGGCGCTGGCCACCGCAAGGTCGACCTCCTCGACGCTGCAGAACGGCACCCGGGCGACGACCTTCTGGGTCGCGGGATCGATCACCTCGCGCCAGTCACCGGACTGCGACGGCACGGGCTTGCCATCGATATAGAGGGCGATATCTCGGACGGACATGCGGGCGGCTCCTGTTGTGATTGTGGCTGTCGCTAACATTCTTGCTATGGCCAGTTTACGCGCACGGCAACCCCGCACAACGCCTGCCCGCGTACGACTTTCGTCCGCCTCAGGTGCCGCAGAAGGTGCGCAGCACCTGCTCGCTGGGCGCGGCGGGCAGCGCGTACTCCTCGCGCCCCGGCTGCTCGTCGAAGGGTCTGGAAAGCACCTCGCGCAGCGTCTCGAAGGGCCCTAAGTCGCCGTCGTCCGCCGCCGTCAGCGCCTCCTGGACGCGGTGATTGCGCGGGATGTACCTGGGATTGGCCGCGCGCATGCGCCGGGCGATCTCGTCGGGCTCGGCCGCCTCGCGCGCCAGCCGCTCGCGCCACCGGGCGAGCCAGGCCTGGATCGGCTCGCTGCGTTCGAACAGCTCGAGCAGTACCGGTTCGGCCTCGGCCGAGGCCGCCACGTCACCGAGTTGCCGGAAAGTCAGGGTGAAGTCCGCGCGCCCCGCCTGCATCGCCTCCAGCAGTGAATCGACGAGCTCGCCGTCGCCCGCCTCCTCGCCGGTCAGGCCGAGCTTGGCGCGCATCACCGCGAGTTTCTCGGCCTCGAAGCGCCCCGGATAGGTCTCGATCACCTGGGTGGCTCTGGCAATGGCCTGCTCCTGGTCCGCGTCGATCAACGGCAACAGCGTCTCGGCCAGCCGCGCCAGGTTCCACTGACCGATGCCCGGCTGGTTGCCGTAGGCGTAGCGCCCGCCCTCGTCGATGGAACTGAACACGGTGCGCGGATCGTAGGCCTCCATGAACGCACAGGGACCGAAATCGAGGGTCTCGCCGGAGACGCTCATGTTGTCGGTGTTCATCACTCCATGGATGAAGCCGACGCCCATCCAGCGGGCGATCAGCGCCGCCTGGCGGGCCTGGACCGCCTCGAGCAGCGCCAAATAGCGCTCGCCCTCGGGACGGTTGAGATGCTCGGTGTCGGCGAGTTCGGGCTGCAGTTGTGGATAGTGGCGCTCGATGACGTGGTCGGCCAGCGCGCGCAGGCCGTCGATATCGCCGCGCCCGGCGAAGTATTGGAACGTGCCGACGCGAATGTGGCTCGCTGCCACGCGGGTCAGGACCGCCCCCGGCTCGGGGATGCGCCGAACCACTCGCTCGCCGGTGGTGACCGCCGCCAGCGCCCGGGTGGTAGGAATAGCCATGGCGTGCATCGCCTCGCTGACCAGGTACTCGCGCAGCACCGGACCAAGCGGCGCGCGCCCATCGCCGCCGCGCGAGAACGGCGTGCGTCCGCCGCCCTTGAGCTGGATGTCGCGCAGCCGCCCCTGGCGGTCGGTGACCTCGCCGAGCAGCACCGCCCGGCCATCGCCCAGACGCGGCACGAAGTTGCCGAACTGATGCCCGGCGTAGGCCATCGCCAGGGGCTCGGCGCCGTCGGGCACGCGATTGCCCGAAAACACCTGGGTGGCCAGCGCCGCGTCGTAGGCGTCCAGGTCGAAGCCCAGCTCCTCGGCCAGCGGGCGGTTGAAGGCCACCAGTTGTGGCGAGGCAACGGGCACGGGAACGAAGCGCTCGTAGAAGTGCGCTGGCAGGCGGACATAGCGCAGGGTGAACGTAGGTAACATCGAGCCTCCAAGTTGCCGATGGATGAAAAGCAGTGGTGTTGTCCTTGAGGATAGGTGATAGCGAGCGACGCACTTTGCAAGGTTTCGATTGCCACCCATGGCAAGGTTCCGGTTGCTATTTACAGTGCCGATTCCGGCGAGTCCTCGGCCACAGACGCGATACACTGGCCGACAGGTTGACCCTTAAAGCCAAGGAGAACGCCGTGCTCGACCCCGAACGCTGTCGCCAAGCGCGCCTGTCGCGGGATGCGCGTTTCGATGGCCAGTTCTTCACCGCGGTCAGAACGACTCGGATCTACTGCCGGCCGATCTGCCCGGCCACGCCGCCGCACGAGCGCAACGTCAGCTATTTCGCGAGCGCGGTGGCGGCGGCCGAGGCGGGCTTTCGCCCCTGCCTGCGCTGTCGGCCGGACAGCGCCCCGGGCTCGCCGGCCTGGAAAGGCGTCGACACTACCCTGGAGCGGGCGCAGCGGCTGATCGATGGCGGCGCCCTGCAGCAGGGTTCGCTCGGTGAGCTGTGCGAGCGGCTGGGGATCGGCGAGCGTTACCTGCGCCGGCTGTTTCACGACCGTTTCGGCGTCTCGCCCAAGACCTACGCTCTCTACCAGCAATGCCTGTTCGCCAAGCAACTACTGCACCAGACCGACCTGCCGGTGACCGAGATCGCCTTCGCCAGCGGCTTTCGCAGCCTGCGTCGCTTCCACGACGCCTTCCGCTCGCGCATGGGCATGAACCCCGGCGAATTACGCCGCCGCGCCGCGACCGGTGGCCGCGGACTGACGCTGCAACTGGCCTATCGCCCACCCTATGCCTGGGAGCGGCTGTGCAACTTCTTAGCCCAGCGCGCGGTCGACGGCCTCGAGTGGGTCGGCGACGATCACTATGGTCGCTGCTTTGCCTGGCAAGGCGCCAAGGGACATTTCACCGCCCGCCACGAGCCGCAGCATCACCGCTTCACGGTGACCCTCGAACTCGATCGGCTGGCGTCGCTCAAGGCGGTGGTCGGCAATATCCGCCGCGTGCTCGATCTCGATGCCGACAGCGCCGCCATCGAGGCCCACCTGGCCCAAACGGCCCCGGGGCTCAAGCTGGTCGAAGGCCTGCGCCTGCCCGGCATCTGGAGCCAGTTCGAGGCCGGCATCAAGGCGATTCTCGGCCAGCAGGTTTCGGTCGCCGCCGCCCGCAGGCTGACCCAGGTATTGGTCGACACGCTGGGTGAGCGTGAGGATGAGGCTGCTAGCGAAGGGCGTCGCCGCTTTCCCGAGCCGGCCGCTATCGCCGCCAGCGACCTGGCCTTTCTCGGTATGCCGGGCGCGCGGCGCGACACGCTGCGCCGTCTGGCCGAATGGCACCTCGCCCACGGCCACGACGAGGACGCCCAGTCCTGGCTGACGCTCAAGGGCGTCGGGCCCTGGACGGTGGATTACGCGCGCATGCGCGGCGCCAGCCATCCCGATATCTGGCTGGGCGGCGACCTGGGCGTGAAGAAGGCGCTCGGCGAGCTCGACGGGGCCGATCCCGCCGCCGCCTCGCCCTGGCGCAGCTATCTGACCTTCCAACTGTGGAACCGCTGACATGTCCCTCGACACTCTTCACTACCTCGACTACCTCGCCACGCCCGCCGGCTCGCCTATCGGCCTGCTGGAGATTCGCGCCAGCGACCAGGGCATCACCCACATCCGCTTCGTCGACGAGGCTGCGCATAGCGCCCGCCCTCATCCACTGATCGAGCGCTGCAAGGCCCAGCTCGCGGAATACTTCCGCGGCGAGCGGCGGGCGTTCTCGCTGCCCCTCGCCCCGCAGGGCACCGAATTCCAGCAGCGCGTCTGGCAACGCCTGCGCGAGGTGCCTTTCGGTGAAACCTGCAGCTACGCGACGATCTCGCGGGGTATCGGCAGCCCCAACAGCCACCGCGCGGTGGGCGCCGCCAACGGCCGCAACCCGCTGGCGATCGTCGTGCCCTGCCATCGCGTGATCGGCAGCAACGGCCAGTTGACCGGCTATGCCGGCGGCCTGCCACGCAAGCAATGGCTGCTGCGGCTCGAGGGTGTGGGTCTCGCCGCCTCGGACGATCTGTTCGCCACGTCGTAAACAGCTGACAGTGTAAGCACCTGACAGTGGCACCGGCTTGAGGGAGAATGCGCCTCAGACGGTAGGGCTTTCCGAGAACAACCTATCGGGAGATCACACCTAGTGGTTTACATAGGACTTCCGACTGTTTTGCCATTACGCAGCGCCAGCCAGCAGCTGCTCTTGAGACCTTGCGGGCAATCTTGTCGTCCCACAGTTGATTGGCTGATCGACGCACACCCAACCCACCATATCGCGCCTGTACTTGGCCACCATATGAAGAGAATCATCGACCACCACTGTGTTGGAGTATTGGGCCTGCACTTCGTGATAGAACGCCGAGCTTATGCCCATGATCTGCTGGTGGTTTACGCGCTGCGAGGGTTCAACCCACGCTTGCTGACGGGTACCGGCGAGCCCTTTACTAAGCGTCGAAGAAAACCCGCAACACATGGTCGAGATGCACTTCCATGGCCCTTCGAGCTTCATCTGGATCACGGTTTTCGATCGCGGTGACTATTCTCAAGTGGTCTTCCTGAGAATGACGCGGCATGTCGGTCTCCATGAACAGGTCCTGTAATCGGCGGAACATGACGCCGTACTGATGCCCCAGAAGATGCTTGATGGTCATGGCATAAGCCGCGTTGCCGGACGCCTCGGCAATGCGGATGTGCATCAATCGGTCGCCCGGCTGATTGCGCCCCCCGAAGCGATTATCCTCGACGTTTCTCTCATAGGAAGCATGAATTGCTGCAAGTTCATCGTCAGTAGCATTTATTGCCGCCAACGCGGCAGTTTCAGGCTCCAGGAAGCGCCTGGCCTGCAGCAATGCAAATGGCGGGATCTCCTGGTCGAGATCTAGTTCAATCTCACTGGCAAATTCCGGATCCAGCGCCCATGGCTCCTTGCGCCGCGCCGCACTCATCACCGAAGACTCGACCTTTGTCGATCTTGGCAGCACCAGGACACCATGGCCGACCCTGACTTCGACCTGGCCCACTACCTCCAGAGCAATCAGAGCCTCCCTCACCGAGGCCCGGCTGACGCCCAGCTTCTGGGCCAGATCCCGTTCCGGGGGCAACAAACTGCCGGGCGGAAATTCACCTTGTTGGATCAATACCAGTAACTGATCGGCAATCTGACGATAGAGCCGCTGTGAACGAATGGATTGGATCGGCATTCACGCATCTCCTGGCGTTGACGCATCAGACATAAGTTGTAAAGACGGGTAATTCATCGGGACCGCCAAAGCCCTCTTAGACGTTTGGATATTTGCGAACGGATGCATTATAGGCCAATACTTGGCCCAAAGGTCAGGCCTTTAGACATTAAAACCAATAACACGGCTAGCCCGGATATTTCATCAGACATGAAAAAAGCGGCTGAAAATCGGTTATAATTCAAGCTCCTACACAAGAATCAACCGCATCAACCGCCATGACGAAATGTACCATGCCGACCGCCTCGTTTCCACGCTGTAAAGGCCGCCAGGTCACCGCCGGTTTCGACGGCGGTGAGATCACCTCCGATGGCGGTGTCCTGCTGCTTCGCCAGCTCGATCGCGAGATGGGCCTGACCCGATCCATCGCCCGTCGTCTGGATGACGCCCGGGCCGCTCGCCGTTGCCAGCACCGGGCGGAGACCATGCTCCGGCAGCGCGTGTTCGGCCTGGCACTGGGCTACGAAGACCTCAACGATCATCATGCCCTGCGCCGCGACATCGCCCTCCAGACCGCGGTCGATACCGATGGCGTGCTGGCCAGCCAGTCGACGCTGTGTCGCTTCGAGCAGCAGGCCAGTCGCCAGTGGGCGGTGGCCATCCAGGAGGAGATCGTCGAGCAGTTCATCCGCTCCTTCCGCCGACCACCGACGAAGCGCTTGATTCTCGACTTCGACGCCACCGACGACCCGGTGCACGGCGAGCAGCTTGGCCGGCATTTCTCCGGCTTCTACGACGGGTATTGTTTCCTCCCCCTCTACGTCTTCTGTGGCCAGCAGTTGCTGGTCAGCTACCTGCGCCCGGCCTATCGCGACGCCGCCCACCATGCCGGTGCCATCCTGGCCCTGCTGGTGCGGCGCCTGCGCCAGGCCTGGCCCGAGGTGAAGCTCGTCTTCCGTGGTGACAGTGGCTTCTGCCGACCGCTGATTCTCGATTGGTGCGAGCGCCATGGCG
>NZ_JAIRBP010000050.1:0-14723 GCF_021151495.1 Halomonas sp. IOP_31
AAGCCTGGCAGCAAGCGAGCCAATCACGATGTTGAAACCATCGACTGGAGAGCCGTGTGCGGGAGAACCGCACGCACGGTTCGGAGGGCGGGGAGGCGAAGCCTTCCCGACCCCTATCAAGGACAAACTAACTGGCAGGGGGCTGTGGGAGGGAGCTTGTTCGCGATAGGGGCAGCCGAAACCGATCGGGAACAAGTTCCCTCCCCCAAAACCCTAGGTCTCGGCTTGGGTGGGCCATCATCGAAATGGGGTCCCCTGCCACGGCTGGCGGTTCAGTCGGTTGAGAGAGCGATGGGTTGCTTGCGGCGTTGCCGGTCGAGCGCCCAGCGCACATGTTCGCGCACCAGATCGGAGGGGTAGGCGAGCCGCGCCTGAAGGGCGGCTTCGACGGCCCGGCTCCAGGGGGCGTTGCCCAACCCCACGGCGAGATTGCGCAGCCAGCGTTCGTAGCCGATGCGGCGGATCGCGCTGCCCTGGGTCTTGGCGAGGAACTCCCCTTCGCTCCAGGCGAACAGGGCCAGCAGCTCGGCGCGGTCGAGATCGTGGCGCGGGGCGAAGTCCTCTTCGGCGCTGGCCCGGGTGAAGCGCGTGTACGGACAGACCAGCTGGCAGTCGTCGCAGCCGTAGACCCGGTTGCCCATCGCCTCGCGATACTCCTCGGGTATGCTGCCGTGCAGCTCGATGGTCAGGTAGGAGATGCAGCGCCGCGCATCGATCACCTTGTCGTCGACGATCGCCCCGGTGGGACAGGCGGTCTGGCAAGCCGCGCAGGAACCGCAGTGCTCGCTCTCGAACGGCGCGTCCACCGGCAGCGGCAGGTCGGTGTAGAGTTCGCCGAGGAAGAACAGCGAGCCGGCCTGGGGGTTGAGCAGCATCGAGTTCTTGCCGAACCAGCCGAGCCCGGCCTTCTGGGCCAGGGCGCGCTCCATGACCGGCGCGGAGTCGACGAAGGCGCGATAACCGTAGGCGCCGCCCGCGTCCTCGATGCGTTTGGCGAGGCTCGCCAGGCGCTTGCGAATCAGCTTGTGATAATCGCGGCCCAGCGCATAGCGCGACACATAGGCGCGCCGCGGTTGGCCGAGTACCTTGGTGGTCTCGACCTCCGGCGGCAGGTAATCCATGCGCACGCTGATCACCCGCAGGGTGCCGGGGATCAGCTCCGCGGGTCGGGTGCGCCGAGTGCCATGCCTGGCCATGTAGTCCATCTCGCCGTGGTGGCCGGCTGCCAGCCAGCGCTGGAGATAGCGCTCGTGGTTGCCCAGCTCGGTGTCGGTGATGCCGACCTGCTGGAAGCCCAGTTCGCGGCCCCATTGCTTGATGCGCTCGGCCAGCTCGGGGTAGTCGGGTTGTGCGCGTTCGCCAGAAATCATCGATTCACGTCGGTCGAGGGGCAATGCGAGCTACTGCGAAGAACCATCATGCAAGGTAGGCTGTCGTTTCAACAACGCCCAGCCAATGTCGGGCCAATACTGAGAAGAGAAGGACGTAGCCTACACTATTCACCCGTTCATGGTCATAGCGGAGGGCGCGCATGTCGAGCCATTCCAGTCATTCCAGCCATCCCCGTAAGCCGGGTGACGCGACACCGCATCCGCTTTACCTGGCCGCCCAGGTCCGTGAAATCGATAGCCGCGAAATCGCCGCCGCCCAGCCCGGTGACAAGGAGCGCGGCGACGCGCCGGGCTTCGCGCTGATGCAGCGTGCGGCGATGGCCGCCTACCGCGAACTGCGCACGCACTGGCCCGATGCGCGGCGACTCAGCGTGCTGTGCGGATCGGGCAACAACGCCGGCGACGGCTACGTACTCGCCGCGCTGGCCGCCGGCGATGGTCTCGAGGTGCAGCTCCTCGCGCTGCGCGACCCCGCCTCGCTGAAAGGAGAGGCGGCGCGCGGCGTCGAAATGGCGCGCGCCGCCGGACTCACGTCGCAGCCATGGGCGGACGATACCGCGCTGACCGGCGAGGTCGTCGTCGATGCCTTATTGGGGACCGGACTGGGCGGCGAAGTCCGTGAGCCCTACGCTGCGGCGATCACGGCGATCAACGCAAGCGACCTGCCGGTGCTGGCGCTGGACATCCCCTCGGGCCTGGCCGCCGACAGCGGCGCGGTGCTGGGCGTTGCCGTGCGCGCCACGCTGACCGCGACGTTCATCGCCGACAAGTTCGGCCTGCACACCGGCCAGGCCGCGGATCATGTCGGCGCGCTGGCGTTCTGCCCGCTCGGCGTCGACGGCGCCGATCATGCGGATATCGTGCCGGTCGCCGAGCTGCTCGATGCGAGCCTGATCGCGACGGCATTGCCGCCGCGCGCCCGGGCCAGTCACAAGGGCGATTTCGGTCACGTGCTGGTCGTCGGCGGGGCGCCAGGGTTGGGCGGCGCGGCGCTGCTCGCCAGTCAGGCGGCGGCGCGGCTGGGGGCCGGCAAGGTCAGCCTGGCCACCGCGCCCGAGCACGTCGGCGCGAGCCTGATTCGCACCCCCGAGGTCATGGCCCGCGGGGTGCGCGGGGTGAGTGACGCCACACCGATGCTCAAGGCGGCGGAGGTGATCGTGATCGGTCCCGGGCTGGGGCGCGATGCCTGGGGGCAGGGCTTGATGCAGGCGGCGCTGGACAGCGGCAAGCCGTTGGTGATCGATGCCGACGGTCTCAACCTGCTGGTCGAGCGCTGGCCCGAGTTGCATCGCGACGACTGGCTGCTGACGCCGCACCCCGGCGAGGCGGCGCGCCTTTTAGGCATCAGCGGCAGCGAAGTCCAGGCCGACCGGTTGGCGGCGAGTCGCGCGCTTAAGGCGCGGCGCGGCGGCACGCATGTACTCAAGGGCGCGGGGAGCCTGATCGCCGGCCCGCAGGGCATCGGGGTGTGCCCTTACGGCAATCCGGGCATGGCCAGCGGCGGGATGGGCGACGTGCTTTCCGGCATTCTCGGCGCGCTCGTCGCCCAGGGCCTGACACTCGAGTCCGCGGCGCGGGTGGCCACGCTGCTGCACGCCTGCGCCGCCGATCAGGCGGCGAGCGTGTACGGCGAGCGTGGCCTGCTGGCGGGCGATCTGGCATGCTATGCGCGAATTTTGGCGAATGGCCGACCGGCAACGCGACGATGATGATTTGCTTACCCGACGAAGCCGCCCAGGTGGCGTTCGGCGATGCCCTGGGCCGGGCGCTGGCCGGACGCGGCGTCGTGCATCTGACCGGCGAGCTGGGCGCCGGCAAGACCACCCTGGCGCGCGGCATTCTGCGGGCCTACGGCCACCGCGGCGCGGTCAAGAGCCCGACCTACACGCTGGTCGAGCCGTATCGGCTGGCCGGCCTGCAGATCAACCATTTCGACCTTTACCGGCTGGGCGACCCCGAAGAGCTGGAGTTCATCGGCGCCCGCGATCTGTTCGGCAGCGATTCGCTCAATCTGATCGAGTGGCCGAGCCGCGGCGCCGGCTGGCTACCCACGCCCGACCTGGTGATTTCCCTGAGCGTTTCGGGGCCGGGTCGTCAGGCCCATCTCAAGGCGGAGACCGCCTATGGCGAGGCCGTCATCGAGCGGTTGTCGGTGCCGTCCGTCGATTAAGGATACACGCTAGACCATGACTTTCTGGATTTGGCAGAGCCTCCGGGCTCGTTGCACGGGCCTTCGTCGCGGGCTGGTCGCCGTGCTGTGCGGCGTCGCGATGACCGTCGCTGCGACACCGACACTGGCCAACGAAGTCGACAACGTGCGGTTGTGGGCGGCACCCGATCGTGTGCGGCTGGTCTTCGACATGGCCAGCGCGCCACAGGCCAACATCTTTTCCCTCGATGACCCGCGACGCCTGGTGATCGATCTCGCCGACAGCCAGCTCGAGGCCGACGTGGCCTCGATCGATCTCGAGGGCAGCGCGATCAGCCGGATTCGCAGCGCTACTCGTAACGGTGACGATCTGCGCGTGGTGCTCGATCTCAAGCGCCAGGTAGTGCCGCAATATTTCACCCTGGCGCCCAACGACCAGTACGGAAACCGGCTGGTGGTCGATCTGAAGTACCCCGGTGAGAGCGCCGTGGAGGATCCCATCGACCCCATCGAGGCGAAGATCCGCGAGCAGGAGATCGCCGCCCGACGCGCTCAGGCCGAGGCGCGTGTCAACGGTCAGCCCGCGGCGACTGTCGAAGCGGTGACGGCCGCCAAGTCGCATCCCAAGCGCGATATCATCATTGCCGTGGATGCCGGCCACGGGGGCGAGGACCCGGGTGCCAGCGGCCCACGCGGCACCCAGGAGAAGGCGGTAGTGCTGGCGATCGCCCGCAAGCTCAAGTCGCAGATCGATGCCACGCCCGGTTACAAGGCGGTGCTGACCCGCGATGGCGACTACTATGTGGGGCTGCGTCAGCGCACCCTGCTGGCACGCGACCAGAAGGCCGACTTCTTCGTCTCGATCCACGCCGATGCCTTCAAGAGTCCACGGCCGACCGGCAGCTCGGTATACGCACTGTCGCAGAGCGGCGCGACCTCGGAGACCGCCAAGTGGCTGGCGGCCTCCGAGAACCGTTCGGACCTGATCGGCGGCGTCGACGGCAGCCTGAACCTGGCCGACAAGGACGAGACGCTGCGCGGTGTGCTGCTCGACCTGACCATGACCGCCACACTCAACGATTCGTTGGCGGCGGGCGGCCAGGTGCTCGACCAGCTCGACAAGATCAACAGCCTGCACAAGTCGCGGGTCGAACAGGCCGGTTTCGTGGTGCTCAAGTCGCCGGACATACCGTCGCTGCTGATCGAGACGGGGTTCATCTCGAATCCCGGGGAGGAGCGCCGCTTGCGCGACCCAAGCTATCAGGGCCAGCTTGCCCGGGCGATCTTCAAGGGGATCGACGCGCACTTTCAACAGAGTCCGCCACCCAGCAGCCTGATCGCCTGGCAGCGCGACCAGGGGCGGGGTGGGCAGGCCAATCAGTACCGCATTCAGCCGGGCGACACCCTGTCGGAGATTGCCTCCCGGAATCAGGTGTCGCTGAGCACACTGCGCGAGGTCAATGAGCTCGAGAGCGACTCGATTCGCGTCGGCCAGGTCTTGCGCATTCCGCGCGGTTAATCTTCGGTAGTCGCCATGAACCAGACACGACGCATCCAGATTCTCGACCCGCGACTGGCCAACCAGATCGCCGCCGGCGAAGTGGTCGAGCGCCCCTCGTCGGTGCTCAAGGAACTGGTCGAGAACGCCATCGACGCCGGCAGCCGGCGCATCGAGATCGACCTGGAGAACGGCGGCACGCGATTGATCAAGGTGCGCGACGACGGCCACGGAATCGACGAGGCCGATCTGCCGCTGGCGCTGTCGCGCCATGCCACCAGCAAGATCGTCTCGCTGGAGGAGCTCGAAGGCGTGACCAGCCTGGGTTTTCGTGGCGAGGCGCTGGCCTCGATCAGCTCGGTGTCGCGTCTCGAGCTGGCCTCCAATACCGCCGACGACCCGGCGGGCGGCTGGCGGGTGGTCGCCGAGGGCCGTCAGATGGAACCGCGGGTCGCGCCGGTCCCCCATCCGCGCGGCACCTCGGTGACGGTGCGGGACCTGTTCTTCAATACCCCGGCGCGGCGCAAGTTCCTGCGCACCGAGAAGACCGAGTTCGGCCATGCCGAAGAAGCCTTCCGGCGCCTGGCCCTGTCGCGCTACGACATCGGCTGGGTGTTGCGCCACAACCAGAAGACCGTGCACCAGTTGCGTCCGGCAGACGACGACGCGGCCAGCGAGCGGCGTATCGCCGCGCTGCTGGGCGCCAAGTTCCTCGACAACGCGCTGCATATCGATCTCGAGGCCACCGGTATGCGCCTGTGGGGCTGGGTGGGCTTGCCGACCCACTCCCGGGCCCAGGCCGATCAGCAGTACTTCTTCGTCAATGGCCGGGTGGTGCGTGACCGGCTGGTCGCCCATGCCATCCGTCAGGCCTATCGCGATGTGCTGTTCCACGGCCGCCACCCGGTGTTCGTGCTGTATCTGGACGTCGACCCGATGGTGGTCGACGTCAACGTGCATCCCACCAAGCATGAAGTGCGCTTTCGCGACGGCCGGCTGGTGCACGATTTCCTGTTTTCCAGCCTGCATCGGGCGCTCGGCGAGGTCCGCCCGCAGGATGGCTCGGCCACGCCGACGGGCGGGCCCTCGACACAGCCGCGCGACAGCCAGCCCGCCGGGGCGAACGACACCGTCGCCGAACCGCGTTGGCAACAGCAGCCCATGGCGCTGCGCTCGGCTTCCGGCGGCGAACACGCAGGACGCCCCGGCGCTTCGCGGGTGCGCGAATTCATGGCCGGTTATCAGGCGCTGCATCCCGAACACGAGGCCAGTCTGCTGACGCCCCAGCTCGAGACCGCCCCGGGCGGAACGGCGGCGGAAACCGCCTTCGCCGAGCGCCGCCGCCGCTCGCCCGAGCGGGTCGCATTGGCCGACGACGACCCGACCCAGGCACCGCCGCTGGGCTATGCGGTGGCCCAGTTGCACGGCGTGTACATTCTTTCCCAGACGGCGCGGGGGTTGGTGCTGGTCGACATGCATGCCGCCCACGAGCGAATCGTCTACGAACGCATGAAGACCCAGGTGCATGGCGGGGCGCTCGACGCCCAGCCGCTGCTGGTGCCGGTGTCGCTGGCGGTCAGCGCCAACGCCGTGGAGGCCGCCGAGGCCTGCCGCGAGGCGTTTGCCCGGCTCGGCGTCGAGCTCGACGTCGCGGGGCCGGAAACCTTGCTGGTGCGCCAGGTGCCGACGCTGCTGGCCGAGGCCGACGTCGAGCCGCTGATCCGCGACATGCTCGGCGATCTCGAGCGCTACGGGCGCTCGGACAGGCTCGAGGCGCACATCAACGAGCTGCTGGCGACCATGTCCTGTCATGGCAGCGTGCGCGCCAATCGTCGCTTGACGGTGCCCGAGATGAATGCGCTGCTGCGCGACATGGAACGTACCGAACGCAGCGGTCAGTGCAACCACGGTCGGCCGACCTGGACCGAGATGTCGATGGCCGAGCTCGACAAGCTGTTTCTGCGCGGCCAATGAACGGCGCGAGCGATAAGCGGCCGCTGGCGATCCTGCTGATGGGGCCCACGGCGTCCGGCAAGACCGAGTTGGCGATGGCGCTGCACGAGCGCCTGGGCGCGGAGCTGATCAGCGTCGATTCGGCGATGGTCTATCGCGGCATGGATATCGGCACCGCCAAGCCTTCCGCCGCCGAGCTGGCCCGCGCGCCGCACCGCCTGATCGATATCCGCGACCCCGGCGAACCCTATTCGGCCGCCGAGTTTCGCGATGACGCGCACCGCGAGATGAGTAAGATCAGTGGCGCCGGCAAGCTCCCGCTGCTGGTCGGCGGCACCATGCTCTATTATCGTAGCCTGCTGGGCGGCGTCGCCCGGCTGCCCGCCGCCGATCCGGCGCTGCGCGCCGAGCTCGAGGCCTGGGCGGCCGAGCGCGGCCTGGGCGCCCTGCACGAGGCGCTGACGCGGGTCGATCCCGAGTCGGCGGCGCGCATCCACCCCAACGATCCGCAGCGGTTGATGCGCGCCCTGGAAGTGCAGCGTCTGAGCGGCCGGCCGATGAGCGCGCTGTGGCGCGAACAGCCAGCCGAAACCTTTCCCTGGCGGACGTTGTCCATAGGTCTCGCGCCTGCCGATCGGGCGGTGCTGCATGAGCGTATCGCCCGGCGCTTCGATACCATGCTCGAGCAGGGTTTCCTCGACGAGGTGATCGCGCTGCGTGAGCGGGGCGACCTGAGCCCCGATCTGCCGGCATTGAAGAGCGTCGGCTATCGCCAGGCGTGGGCCTATCTCGACGGTCAGTACGATCGAGCTACGCTACGCGACAAGGGTGTGATCGCGACGCGCCAGTTAGCCAAGCGCCAGTTGACCTGGCTACGCGCCTGGCCGGGGCTGAAATGGATCGATTCGTGCGCGCCTTCGCCGCTCGGCGAGGCCTTGAAAATCGTGCGCCAATGCAGCACTTAGCGTAAGATGAGGCTTTCGTCGTGGCGTAGTTTGTCGGCGACGCGGCCCAGGCCTCATAAAGCCCTGTGGGGCGAACATTAAAATGACATCAACTAGAGACAGTTAGGGAGAGCAAAATGTCCAAAGGGCAGTCCCTTCAAGACCCGTATCTGAACATTCTGCGCAAGGAACGCATTCCGGTGTCGATCTTTCTGGTCAACGGAATCAAGCTGCAGGGTCAGATCGAGTCCTTCGACCAATTCGTGATTCTGCTGCGTAACACCGTCAGTCAGATGGTGTACAAGCATGCCATCTCCACGGTGGTACCGTCACGCAACGTGCGTCTGCCGGCCCAGGATCCCAGTATGGCCGGGCAGGAAGATTGATCGCGAGGTACTGATTGTTTTTTGAACGTCCCGACGCCGGTGAAACGGCGGTTCTCGTCCATGTCGATTTTCATGACGAGCAAGAGCGCGAAGATCCGGGTGAATTCCTGGAGCTGGTGCGTTCCGCGGGCGCCGAGCCGGCGACCCTCATGCAGGGGAGCCGGCGCCGGCCCGATCCGCGTGCCTTCATCGGCAGCGGCAAGGTGGAGGAGCTACGCGAGTTGCTCGCCGTTCACCACGCCGAGCTGGTAATTTTCAACCATACCTTGAGTCCCTCCCAGGAACGCAACCTCGAGCGTTCCTTGAAGTGTCGCGTGCTCGATCGTACCGGGCTGATTCTCGACATCTTCGCCCAGCGTGCCCGGACTCACGAAGGCAAGCTGCAGGTGGAGCTGGCTCAGCTCGAATACATGTCCACGCGGCTGGTGCGGGGCTGGACCCACCTGGAGCGCCAGAAGGGCGGCATCGGCCTGCGCGGGCCGGGTGAAACCCAGCTCGAGACCGACCGCCGGCTGCTGCGCGCGCGCATCAAGGCGATTCACAAGCGGCTCGACAAGGTGCGCAGCCAGCGCGAGCAGAACCGCCGGGCGCGCTTGCGGGCCGAGATTCCCAGTGTCTCGCTGGTCGGCTATACCAACGCCGGCAAGTCGACACTGTTCAACGCCTTGACCGCCTCGACGGTATATACCGCCGATCAGCTTTTCGCCACGCTCGATCCGACCCTGCGCCGGCTCGACGTGGCCGATGTGGGGCCAGTGGTGATGGCCGATACCGTGGGGTTCATTCGCCACTTGCCCCACAAGCTGGTGGAGGCCTTCCAGGCCACGCTGCAGGAGGCCAACGAAGCCTCGTTGCTGATCCATGTGATCGATTGCGCCGATCCCGAGCGCGCGCAGAACATCGCCGAGGTCAATTCGGTGCTCGAGGAGATCGGCGCCGCTGCAGTACCCTGCCTGCGGGTGATGAACAAGATCGATCTGCTCGACAGCGCGCCGCGTATCGAGCGTGACGGCCACGGCGTGCCCGAGGAAGTATGGGTTTCGGCACAACAGGGCAGTGGCTTCGATCTGTTGCATCAGGCCTTGTCCGAGCGCCTGGCCGAGGACTTGCTCGATCTGGAGCTGACGTTGACGCCCGATCAGGGTAGGCTACGGGCGGGGTTGCACGAGCTGGACGCGGTCCGCAACGAGCGTTTCGACGATCAAGGCCGCAGCCTGCTGACGATTCGCCTGCCACGGCGTGAATTCATGCAACTGCTCGCCCGGCTGGGCGAGAAAGCCGAGGACTACCTGCCACCGGAGGATCTGGCGCCGCCGGTCTGGGCCGATGATGTCCGTGAATAACAGCGAGGCCGCCGTCTTCATCGCGGACGGCGACCTCGCCGCACATCGCAATCTTGCTTAGTGGAGACGACATATGGCTTGGAATGAGCCGGGTGGGGGTGGCAAGCAGCACGACCCCTGGAGTGGTGGTGGCCGACGTGGCGGCGGCAACGGCGGCGGCGGTAACAACAACCAGGGCCCGCCGGATCTGGACGAGGCGCTGAAGAAATTCCAGGACAAGCTCAATCGCATGCTCGGCGGTCGCGGCAAGCGGGGTGGCGGCGGCGGCAATGGCGGCGGTGGCGGTAAGCGCAGTGTCTTCGCGCTGCCGGGGCTGCTTGCGATAATTGTCCTGGCGATCTGGGCGGCGTCCGGCTTCTATCTGGTCGATCAGTCGGAGCGTGGGGTGGTACTGCGCTTCGGCAAGTTCGAGCAAATCGTCAATCCCGGCTTGCAATGGAACCCGCCGATCATCGACGACGTGCGCATGGTCAACGTCACCGGAGTACGCTCGGTATCCCAGACCAAGTCGATGCTGACCCGCGACGAGAACATCGTTAAGGTCGATATTTCTGCCCAGTATCAGGTGGCCGATCCGCGCGACTATGTACTCAATGTGCGTACGCCCGATCTTTCCATCGAGAATGCCCTTGATTCGGCGCTGCGCCAGGTAGTTGGCGGCACCGATATGGACGAGATTCTGACTTCGGGACGCGCATTGCTGGCGGATACCGTTTCCACGCGTCTGCAGGCCTATCTCGATAGCTATGGCCTCGGGGTGGGCATTCTGGCGATCAACATCGAGTCGACCTCGGCCCCGGACGCGGTTCAGGACGCCTTCGATGACGTGATCAAGGCGCGCGAGGACCGTCAGCGGCTGATCAACGATGCGATCGGCTACGCCAATGCAATCATTCCCGAAGCCCAGGGTCAGGCTCAGCGCCTGATCGAGCAGGCGCAGGGCTATCGTGAATCGGTGGTTGCCAAGGCCCAGGGTGAATCCAATCGCTTCAATTCATTGCTGACCGAATATCGCCAGGCACCCCAGGTGATGCGCGACCGCATGTACCTGGATACCATGACCGAGGTGTTGTCGACTACCAGCAAGGTGTTGATCGATATCAACAAAAGCAGTCCGCTCATGGTGCTGCCGCTCGACAAGCTGAACCGTGGCAACGCCAGCGGCGCCGATTCGCAGCAGGACGTCAATATCACGCCGTCGCTGATCGAGCAGTTGCGCAACAACTCGGCAGGCAACAGCAACTCGTCGCAGACGAGCGGTATCCGCAGGGAGGGTCGTCAATGATCAATAATCGTTCCCTGCTCATCGTCGCCGGCCTGGCCGCGGTCGCTTGGGTAGGCAGCAACACTCTGTATATCGTCGACGAGACCGAGCGCGCCATCAAGCTGCAGTTCGGCGAGATCGTCGAAGCCGATATCCAGCCGGGACTGCACTTCAAGGTGCCGATCACCAACACGGTGCGCACCTTCGATGCCCGCGTGCTGACTCTCGGGCTCGATACCAGTCGTTACCTGACGCTGGAGAAGAAGGCGGTGATCGTCGATTCCTATGTCAAGTGGAAGATCGTCGACTCGGCGCGCTACTACCAGGCGACCTCGGGCCAGGAGCAGGTGGCCGAACGGCTGATCATCCCGCGTGTCGACGAGGCGCTGCGCAACCAGTTCGGTCGGCTCGAGTTGCAGGAAATCATCGCCGAACGTCGCGATGAGCTGATGGAGGAGCCGACTCAGCAGCTCAATGAGGTGCTGCGCGAGGAGTTGGGCGTGGCGATTCTGGATATTCGCATCAAGCGGATCGACCTGCCCGACGAGGTGACCCAGGCGGTCTATGAACGCATGCGCACCGAGCGTAATCGCGAGGCCCGCCAGTATCGCGCCCAGGGCCAGGAAGAGGCCGCGAAGTTGCGTGCCAATGCCGAGCGCCGTCGCCAGGTACTGCTTGCCGAGGCTCAGTCCAAGTCCGAGACGCTGCGCGGTCAGGGCGATGCCGAAGCGGCCTCGATCTATGCCCAGGCCTATCAGCAGGATGCCGAGTTTTTCCGTTTCTACCGCAGTCTCGACGCCTACCGAGCCAGCTTTGACGACAAGGCCGACCTGTTGGTGCTTGAGCCGGATAGCGACTTCTTCCGCTACCTGAACGGTGCCAGCCCGCAGCCTCAGCAGAGCCGCAACGCGGACGGTTCCTGAGGCGATCGCCCTGCCCTCCGGGGTACACCCGGGGGGCAAACATGCTAGAATCCGGAAACCGGGCGTGGCCCGGTTTTTTTGTGGCCATTCATCTCTGGTAGCCATTCATTTCTGGTAGCCATTCATTTCTGGTAGCCATTCATTTCTGGTAGATAGGCAAAGGCTAATGACCATCGCTGATCGCTGGCTGCTTCCTGACGGCATGGACGAAGTGCTTCCGCCGCAGGCGACCCGCATGGAGACGCTGCGTCGCGCGCTACTCGATCTCTATTACCGCTGGGGCTACGATCTGGTGATGCCTCCGCCGGTCGAATTCCTCGATTCGCTGTTGACCGGCACCGGTACTGATCTGGATCTGCAGACCTTCAAGCTCACCGACCAACTGACCGGGCGCATGATGGGTGCCAGCGCCGATGTCACTCCCCAGGTGGCGCGCATGGATGCCCATTCGCTCAAGCACCGCGGTCCGGCGCGGCTGTGCTATTGCAGCCACGTGCTGCGTGCCAAGGCCGACCCGCACCAGGGCGGACGCAGTCCCGTGCAGGTCGGCGTCGAGCTGTTCGGCCATGCAGGACTGGAAGCCGATCTGGAAATACTCAGGCTGGCCTTGGCCAGCCTGATGACCGCCGGTTCGCAGGAGATCCATCTGGCGCTGGGTCACATCGGCATCTATCGCGCCCTGGTAGAGGCTTGCGCGCTTTCCCGGGAAGCCGAGCTTGCGCTGTTCGAAGCCATCGAACGCAAGTCGCCGGCGGAAACCGAAGCCTTGGTCGATGCGCAGATCGACGATCCGCGCATCGCACGCATGATCAAGGCGTTGCCCGGTCTGCACGGGGGACGCGACATGCTGGACGAGGCGCGTGCGGTGTTCGCCGACGGCCCGGCGGAACTCGGCGCTGCGCTCGATCAACTGCAGGCGCTCTGTGAAGGGGTCGCTCACGGCCCTGACGACGTGACCCTGTACGTCGACCTGGCCGATCTGCGCGGCTATCAATACCATACCGGCATGATGTTTGCCGCCTACGTGCCGGGTTATGGCCAGGCGCTGGTCAAGGGCGGCCGCTATGACGATACCGGCCGGGCCTTCGGCCGGGCGCGTCCCGCCACCGGCTTCTCGATGGATCTCAAGCTGTTGGCTACGTTGACCGAGCAGCAGCCACCTTGCGACGGGATCTGGGCGCCAGCCGACGAGACTGCGGGAGCAAGCGAGCTCGATGCGGTCGTCGCACGACTGCGCGAGGCAGGAGAGCGGGTCGTGAGGGCGCTTCCGGGCCAGCATGCCGATCCTGTCGAGCATCGTTGCAATCGCCGCCTGGTACGCCTGGGCGACGATTGGCAGGTATCGCCCCTGGCATAATAGCGAGAGCCTGGCGGATGCGTCGGTCAGGCAGATTCTTCGATCAAGAGACGAGAGTAATGGGCAAGAACGTAGTCGTACTGGGCACCCAGTGGGGTGACGAGGGCAAAGGCAAGGTCGTCGATCTGCTGACCGAATCGGCCTCCGCGGTGGTGCGCTTCCAGGGCGGCCACAACGCCGGCCACACCTTGGTCATCGACGGCGAGAAGACCGTGTTGCACCTGATCCCCTCGGGGATCTTGCGCGACGACAAGACCTGCGTGATCGGCAATGGCGTGGTGCTGTCGCCGGAAGCGCTGATCAGCGAGATTCGCGAACTGGAGGCCAAGGGCGTGCCGGTCCGCAAGCGGCTGAGGCTGTCGCCGGCCTGCCCGCTGATCCTGCCGTACCACGTGCGGCTCGATCAGGCCCGCGAGAAGGCCCGCGGCATCGCCAAGATCGGCACCACCGGGCGTGGCATCGGCCCCGCCTACGAGGACAAGGTTGCGCGTCGCGGCCTGCGCCTGGGCGATCTGCTGCACCGTGAACGCTTCGCCTCCAAGCTCGGCGAAGTGCTGGATTATCATAACTTCGTGCTCCAGCACTATCACGGCGAGCCCGCGGTGGATTTCCAGCAGATCCTCGACGAGGCGATGACCATGGCCGAGGAACTGCGGCCGATGGTCTGCGACACGGTCAGTCTGGTCCACGATTTCCGCAAGGCCGGCGACAATATCCTCTTCGAGGGTGCCCAGGGCTCGCTGCTGGACATCGACCACGGGACTTATCCGTACGTCACCAGTTCCAACACCACCGCCGGCGGCACCGCGACCGGTTCGGGCGTCGGGCCGCTGTACCTGGATTACGTGCTGGGCATCACCAAGGCCTATACCACGCGCGTCGGTTCGGGACCGTTTCCCACCGAACTGTTCGACGAGTTCGGCCGTCACCTGGCCGAGCGCGGCCATGAATTCGGTGCCACCACCGGGCGTCCGCGTCGTTGCGGCTGGTTCGATGCGGTGGCGCTGCGTAACGCTGTGCAGGTCAACTCGGTCTCGGGGATCTGCCTGACCAAGCTCGACGTGCTCGACGGGCTGGAAAACATCCGCGTATGCATCGGCTATCGCAGCAAGGATGGCGAGACCCTGGACGCGCCGGTGGACTCCGAGGGCTACGAAGCGGTCGAACCGCTCTATCAGGACCTGCCGGGCTGGAGCGAATCGACACTGGGCATCAAGCGTGTCGAGGACCTGCCGGCCAATGCCCGTGCCTATATCAGCTTTCTCGAAGCGCAGACCGGTACGCCGATCGACATCATCTCCACCGGCCCCGACCGCAACGAGACGATCGTACTGCGCAATCCGTTTCTCGATTGAGAACCAGCCCGGTCGCCGGGCTGGATAAAAAAACCCGTCGTAACTATTCAGGTGGTTCTGAATTAGGGTCGCCAACCACCTGATTTCTCTGGCATAGTACGCACATCCGCCCACTACGCCATGCGGTGACATGACCATCAGCGACATCAACGTCGACGAG
>NZ_JAIRBP010000051.1:0-11821 GCF_021151495.1 Halomonas sp. IOP_31
CGAGGCGGTCGGCGTGGTACATTTGGTCATGGCGGTTGATGCGGTTGATTCTTGTGTAGGAGCTTGAATTATAACCGATTTTCAGCCGCTTTTTTCATGTCTGATGAAATATCCGGGCTAGGGCGCGTTAACAATTGCTAATGGGAAAAGATCCGATTTAGCATCATCGAATTTGGATGAATGATAACTCGGTTGATACTGCGTGATGACCAATGGGAGAGGATCGCGCCTCTTCTCCCCGGCAAGGCGACCGATCGTGGCGTGACCGCCAAGGACAACCGCCTCTTCATTGAGGCGGTCCTTTGGATCGCCCGAACCGGCGCTCCCTGGCGAGACCTGCCCGATACCTTTGGTCGCTGGCACACCGTCTATATGCGATACAATCGGTGGTCAAGAAAGGGCGTCTGGCAGCAGATTATCGACACGCTAGCCGATGATCCCGACCTGGAGCAGTTGATGATCGATGGCAGTATCGTCAGGGTTCATCAGCATGGGGCGGCAAAAAAACCGCTCAGAACACGGAAGCCATGGGCAAATCCCGTGGGGGATTGAGCACCAAGATACAGGCCGCCGTCGATGCCCTCGGCAACCCGGTACGGTTCATTCTGGCACCCGGCCAGGCATCGGAATATGGTGTCGCCCCCGCGTTACTGGAAGGCTTTTCGCCAACAGCGGTACTGGGCGACAAGGGATATGATTCCACGGCACTGAGGGACATGATTCGAGCTATGGGCGCTGAACCGGTGATTCCTCCGAGGAAAAATCGCCTGGAGCGCCCGGAAATAGACTGGCACTGCGACAAGGATCGCAACCTGGTTGAAATATTTTTCCAGAAAATCAAGCAGTTCAGGCGGGTGGCAACCCGCTATGAGCGATTGGCAAGAAACTACCAATCGCTACTATGCCTTGTATCCGCCGTCATATGGCTAGCCTAATTGTTAACGCGCCCTAATCATCCTCGCCGCGGCAGGATCCGCCCGGCAGCCATCAGCTCGTCGGGGTCGAAGAGCTTTTTGAGTCCATCGAGCAGCTCACGCTCGAGTCCGGCCAGGAAGGGGCGTTGCTTGACTCGTCCGATGCCATGTTCGGCGCTGATGCTGCCTTCATGGGCATCGACGAGATCGAACAGGAGTGCCTCCAGCTCATGCAGCAATGCTTGCTTGGCGTCGCGTTCGACGGGCGACGCTTCCGGGGCGCGACTCGGAGCAGCTGATATCAGAGCCAGGCTGGTTCGGCTAGCGCCGCATCCAGTGACGGCGTGGCGAGCCCATACTGCCGGGCCATCTCGACCACCGGGCGCAAGCGCCGCTCCAGTTTGGTGTGGTGATTCTGCGCGATGTCGACGAGCCGATGATCGAGAAACGGATTGGCGAAGCGTTCCAGCGTGGCATCGCGGTAGGCGATTAGTTGCCCCATGGGTAGCCGTTGCGTGGCCAGCGCTGGCAGCACTTCGTCGTCGAATACCTGTTGCAACGACTCCAGCAGCGCGGGTGTCGCCATGGCCTCGCGCACGAACTGCAGCCGGTCGAAGCCGCCGCGTTGCCAGTGGTGAACCAGAAAGCTATGCGCCAGATTGAGAATGTGCAGCTTGCACATTGCCCGGGGCGCCAGGTCCTCGACGATCTCGACATCCGCATGGCGGCAAGGAATTGCCATACCGGGTTGCCGGGCGATCGCCCACAGCGCGTAGGGTTCGGCAACGGCACCGAGCGGCTCCAGCGCAGAAGAGACGATGCGATCGACCAGCGTGTCGACCCATACACAGCGAGTTTCTAGCCAATCGAGGAAGGCATCGGTGTTAGCCTTGCCGGCGCCATCGCGCCGGGCCAGTTCGAATACCAGCGCCTTGAGACGCCGAGCGTTGTGTTCGATCAGCTCGCAGGGGAGCAGGGTCAGGCCATCGCCGCCGGCATCGAAACGGGCACGCAGCAGTTTGGTCAACTTGCCGGGGAAGCTCCAGGGGATCTCGGCGAGGCTGGAGTCGTCGCCGATGGTGTAACCGGTGTCTCCGGTGTTGGATACGACGATACGGGCCGATTCGACCATGTGGCGCTCCAGCGCCGGCCATTGCTCGGCGGCGATCAGGCAATCCGCCACGCTGGTGACGCTCTGCTCGGTGTCGATTCTCTGGGCGTTTCGATAGCCGCGGATGCGTACCGGATAGTGTCGACGCGCGGCCAACAGGCGTGCCTTGCGCTTGCCTTCGTCGCGGTTGGAGCTTTGCACCACCAGAATCCGATCCTGGCTTTCGCCGGCGGCCAGCGACTCGCTGACCAGGGCATCGACATGCGCGAGCAGAAAACGCCCGGTGCCGAACTGAACGATGCCGGCACGTTGCGAGTGCCGAATCGTCACAGCGATACTCCCCGCTTCCAGGGAATGAAGTCATGCTGCGAAAGCCGTTGCGCGCGGGATTGGTAGCGGCCCGAGGCGGTGTCGATACATAGCGTCAGCAGGGCGTCGGCGAGCTCACCGATTTCGGCCTCGCCGCGCACGATCGGGCCGGCGTCGAAATCGATGACATCGTGCATGCGCTGGGCCAGATCGCTATTGCTGGCGATCTTGAGAACCGGCGCTATCGGATTGCCGGTGGGCGTGCCGAGCCCGGTAGTGAACAGGATGAGATTGGCGCCGGAGCCGGCCAGGGCGGTGGTCGATTCGACGTCGTTGCCGGGCGTGCACAGCAGGCTGAGCCCGGCGTGGCGGTGCGGTTCGGTGTAGTCGAGGACATCGACCACGGGGCTGTCGCCGCCCTTCTTGGCGGCGCCGGCTGACTTCATGGCGTCGGTAATCAGGCCGTCGCGTATGTTGCCGGGCGAAGGATTCATGGCGAAATCCGCGCCGACGGCGGCGGCATGCCGTTGATAGGCGTACATCAAATCGCGGAAGCGCGCGGCGGTGCGCTCGTCACGACAACGGGCGATCAGTTCATGCTCGACCCCGCACAGCTCGGGGAATTCGCTGAGCAGGCCGCTGCCACCCAGCGCTACCAGACGATCCACGGCGCTACCCACCAGCGGGTTGGCCGAGATGCCGGAGAAACCGTCCGAACCGCCGCATTCGACGCCGAGCACCAATTGGCTCAGCGGGGCCGGCTGGCGTGTGACACGATCGGCGGCGGCCAGGCCGTCGAAGATCGACGTCAAGGCGTTGCGAATGAGCGCTTCCTCGCTGGGGCTGGACTGCTGGTCGAAGACGTCGAGCGTCTTGAGGCCCTGTGGGTCGCGCTCTGCCACGGCCTGCTTGAGCATCTGGATCTGTGCCTTCTGGCAGCCGAGGCTGAGTACCGTGGCGCCGGCAACGTTGGGGTGGCAGATATAGCCGGCCAGCAGCCGGCACAGCGCCTGGGCATCGTCATCGGTGCCACCGCAGCCCAGGGTGTGGGTGAGAAAACGCACCCCATCGACGTTGGGAAAGGGGCGTGGCGTCGTCGGTGGGGCTTCATCTGGCGTGGCGTCATCTCCGTTCAGCATCTGACGCGCCATGCGCTTGTAGTCACGGTAAGGATCGTCGCCCAGCGCATCGGCGACGCACTGTCGCAATACGTCGATATTGCGGTTCTCGCAGAACACCAGGGGAATGACCAGCCAGACATTGGCGGTGCCGACACGACCGTCGGGGCGGTGGTAGCCCTGGAAGGTGGCCTCTTGAAAGCGATCGACGTTCGGCGGCGTCCATGAATGACTGCCGGGGCGAGTATCTGCGTTACCGGTGGCGTGCTCGACATTGTGGGTGCCTATCAGGCCCCCCGATGGAATCGGCTGGGTGGCCTTGCCAACGACGACGCCGTACATGGTGACGCTATCGCCCGCCGAGAGCGCCTCCAGTGCGAACTTGTGCTTGTGGCGAACGTTATTCGCCAGAGTCAGCGTGTGGCCGTCGATCTCCACTTCGCGCCCGGCGGGCAGGTCCGCCAGGGCGACGCCGAGGTTATCGTCGGGATGGATGCGCAGGCTGACGCGCAGCGGGCTGTCGGTTGCGATCGAGGGGCTCATGAGCTTGGCTCCATACTATCCAGCGTGACCATCGCCTTGATCACGCCATTGGCGGGGTCACACCATTGCGGCATCAGCCGGGGCAGTTCGGCCAGCGGGCCACGATGCGTGATCAACGGGGCGGTCTTCAGCTCGCCGCTTGCCATCAACCGTGTGACGGTATCGAAGTCTTCGCGGGTAGCGTTGCGACTGCCGAGCAGGGTCAGCTCCTTCTTGTGGAAATCGGGGTCGTTGAAGGTGATGTCCGCCTTGACCACGCTGACCAGCACATAGCGTCCGCCGTGGCCGGCGAAGTCGAAACCGCGATTCATGGCGGCGGGGTTGCCGGTAGCGTCGAAGACCACATCCGCCAGGGCGCCACCGTTGAGCGCTTCGATCTCGGCGGCTACATCGTCCTCGGTGGCATGCCAGACGGCGTGGGCACCCAGTTCGTCGCGGCACAGGGCCAGGCGCTGCCGGTTGGTGTCGACCATCGCCACTCGCGCGCCACGGCTCCTGGCGACCTGCAGCACGCCCATGCCGATCGGCCCGGCGCCTACCACGACTGCCAGTTCGTCCGCACCCAGCTGGCTACGGCGAACCGCGTGGGCGCCGATCGCCTGGCACTCGACCAGGGCCAGCTGTTCGGCATCCAGCCCCGGTGCCGACACGAGATACTCGACCGGTACACTGAGGAATTCAGCCATGCCGCCATCGCGGTGGACGCCGACCACTTCCAGCCGCTGACAACAGTTGGTGCGCCCCTGGCGGCAGGGGCGGCAATCACCGCAGTGCAGGTAGGGCATGACATAGACCGACTCGCCCAGCAATGGCGCGTCACGATCATCGCCGACCGCTATTACGTCGCCGCACAGCTCATGGCCGAGAATCCGGGGGTAGACGAAATAGGGTTGATTACCGCCGAAGGCGTGAATATCGGTGCCACAGATGCCCACGCGCTTGATCGCGACCAACGCTTCGCCAGCGGCGCACTCCGGCGGCGGGCGCTCGGCCAGTGACATGTCATGCGGTTGCGAGCATACGACGACTTGCATGGATAGGCTCCTGATAGCGCGTGGTGCGCAGTGATAGGCCCAGTGGTCAGGCCGAAATGCCCGTGAGTGCCTGGAAGCGGCGGACTCTAGCCCGCCGCCCGTTGGTTATTGGCTGGCGCTCTTCGCGGCGGCTGCCGAGGGTTCGAGGTAGGGCGTCAACTGGCGCTTGCTGGGGTCGAGCAGCCCGGCAAAATTCTCGGAGTCGACGTTCTCGGTCGTGGCCACGTGTACGCCGGTATCCACGCTGCGCGGCAGCGAGACGCCCTGAGAGGCGGCATAGGCGAACCACACCCCGGAATAGCCCATCATGTAGGGGTCCTGGACCACCAGAGAGTCGATGATCCCTTGGCGCAGGAAGTCGACCTCCAGCTCACTGGAATCGAAGGCCACCAGGCAGACTTCATCCCCGGCCCCCTGCTCGGCAAAGGCGGTGCCGGCGCCATCGCCCATCAACTGATTGTCGGCGAAGATGCCCTTGAGGTCGGGATAGCGATTGAGCAGGTCGAGGGTGTCGTTCATGGCCTTGGCGGTGTCATTGTTGGCGACGCGGTTATCGACCACCTGGATGTCGGGATACTGCTCCATGGCATCGAGGAAGCCATTATCGCGGGAGACCAGTGATTCACCGTTGGGATTGGTGCGCAGGTAGGCCACCTCGCCAGCGGCGTTACCCGATGTCCTTTCGATGCACTCGGCCAGCGCATGGCCCGCGCGTTGCCCGGCGGCGAAGTTGTCGGTGGCTATCAGCGAGGCATAACGATCGGTATTGACCTCTGAGTCGATGATCACCACCGGGATATCGGCATCGGTGGCGGCCTCTACCGGGCCGACCAGCGCATCGGTCGAGACCGGCGCCAAGACGATCGCCGTGGGCCGTCGGCTGATCAGGTTCTCCATGATCGAAATCTGACGTGCCACTTCGGTTTCGTTGGCCGGGCCGAGTTCCTCGATCTGGATGCCAAGCCGATCTGCCGCCTGGTGGGCGCCATCGAATACAGCCTGCCAGTAGGATGCCGTGGTGGCCTTGATGACCACGGGAATGGTGATCTGTTGTTCTTCCTGGGCCTGGGTCGGGGTCAGCGCGCCGAGCGCCGTCAGGGTGAAGGTGCCGAGAGCCAGGGCGATGGCGTGGTTTGTCGTTGTCCGTGTGATTGGCATGGTCGCGCTCCAGTTGTTGTCGTAATTCATTGCTGCGATTGGGTAGTGAGTGAAAATCAGCTAGGCAGCATTGCCTTGCCGTTCGCTGTATCCCGTCATGTACTTGATCAATTCCTCCTGCGTGGTGTCTGCGGATCGGGTGAGGTGGACGATCCGTCCGCGGTACATCACCGCGATACGATCGGCGACTTCCAGAATCTCGACCAGATTGTGGCCGATGTAGATGACCCCCACGCCCTTGCTGGCCAGCATGCGTGACAGCTTGATGACGTTTTCTCGCTCCATCACTGCCAGTGCGGCTGTGGGTTCGTCGAGAATCACCACCTTGGCGTCCCAGTAGAGCGCCCGGGCGATGGCGACCGCCTGGCGCTGGCCGCCGGAAAGACCGGCGACCGTGCTGGCGCCATCGGGTATATGGCTTTCGATGCTGGCAATCAGGCGTTGGGTTTCTTGAATGATTGCGCGTCGGTCTATCACCGGCAGCAAACCCAGCCAGCGTCGAATTGGCTCACGGCCGAGGAAGATGTTGGCGCCGACGGAGAGCTCATCGGCCAGTGCCAGGTCCTGGTAGACGGTTTCGATTCCTGAGCGCCGGGCTTGTTTGGGTGAGTCGAAATTGACGGGCTGACCGTCGAGGGTGATCTCGCCACTGTCTCGGCGATGGACGCCCGAGATGTGCTTGATCAAGGTCGACTTGCCGGCGCCATTGTCGCCGACCACGGCGAGCACTTCGCCGGCTTCCAGCGTGAGATCGACCCCGCACAGCACTTCCACGGCGCCAAAGCGTTTATTGAGCGAGCGTACTTCCAGCAATGACATGAGCGTATCTCCCGAGGCTTATTTCAGGCCGCTCTGGCGGCGTTTGTGCAGGTTGTCGACGTAGACCACGGCGGCGATCAGCACACCGGTGGCGACCATCTGCCAGAAGGAGTCGATGCCCAGCAGGTTGGCACTGTTGGCGATGGTGGCGAACAGCAAGGCGCCGATGAAGGTGCCCAGGATGCTGCCGCGTCCGCCGAACAGGCTGGCGCCACCGACCACCGCGGCAGCGATGGCGTTGAGCTCGTAGGCCACGCCGGCGGTGGGCGAGCCGATGCTCATGCGCGCCATCAGCAGCATGCCGGCGATGCAGGCGGCAGTGGAGCTGATGATATAGGCGAAGAACACGATGCGCTTGATGTTGATGCCGGCGCGGCGGGCCGATTCATGATTGCTGCCCATCGCCACCATGTAGCGGCCGGTACGCGTGCGGCTGAGGATGAAATGCAGCACCAGCCCGATCGCCAGCATGCTCCAGAACAGCGAGGGCAGGCCCAGCCACTCGGCACGGGCGAAGGTCGCCAGCGACTTGGGCAGGCCGAACACGCTGGTGCCGTCGCTGACCAGGAAGGCGCCACCGCGGAAAGCCTGTAGCCCGGCCAGGGTGATGATGAAGGCCGGGATGCCCAGTCGATATACCGAGAACGCGTTGATGGAGCCGATCGCGACGCCTAGCAGTAGCGTCAGGGCGATCGCCACGGGAATCGGCACACCCGCTGTCAGCAATGTGGCGCAGACCACGCCGGACAGCGCCACCACCGAGCCTACTGAAAGGTCGATGCCGCGAATCAGGATTGGAAACAGCACACCGAAGGCGATGATGCTGTCGATCGATACCTGGCGCAGGATGTTCACCAGGTTGTTGGTGGTGAGAAACGTTGGTGTGGTCAGTGACATGACCAGCCAGAGTGCCAATGTCAGGCCGAGCACCAGCGTTTCCACCGGCAGGCCCCATTTCTTGAGGTGGCGACTGAACGTCGCCGCGGCTGGGGCTTTCACTGTTCGCTCAAGTGAAAGATTGGCGTCATGAGTTGCCATTTGTTGTTTTCCTCCGTCCAGGGCGTTGGGCGCTGATAGCGCCACATTTGCGCTTCCCACTGCTGTACTACGGGGTTGTTGCGTTCCGCTTCTGCCATCGCCTCGAAACTGAAGCGTGCGTCATCGGTTTCCATGATCATGGTCAGGCGTGTACCCAGGCGATACAGGACCAGCTCCGTCACGCCGCAGTGCTCGAGATGTTCGTGGACTGCTGGCCAGATCTCGCGGTGTCGCTGTTCGTAGTCGGCGATCAGGGCTTCGTCATCGACCAGATCCAGCATCAGGCAGTAGCGCACGACAAACTCCTTGTCAGTTGGCGGCGGTCAGGGCGCGATCCAGATGCACGTAGCCGCCATCGACGAAAAGCCACTGCCCTGTGGTATGCGAGGCGCGTGGAGAGAGTAGAAAGACGGCGCTGTCGGCGATCTCGCGTGCTTCGGTCATGCGTTGGCCGAACGGGATGGTGGCGGTGATTCCGGCCAGGCGTTTCTCGGCATCGTCGAAGCTGTCGATCCAGCGTCGGTAGAGTGGCGTCATCACCTCGGCGGGGATGACCGCGTTGACCCTGATGCCATCCGCCGCGAGGCTGGCGGCCCACTCACGCGTCAGTGCCAACTGGGCACCCTTCGAGGCGCTGTAGCCGCTGGTGCCGCCCTGGCCGGTCAGTGCCGTCTTGGAGCTGATGTTGACGATGGCGCCACGGCTTTCTCGCAATAGCGGCAGACAGTAGTGCGCCATCGTGTAGTAATGCAGCAAATTGCTTTCCAACGATCGCTGGAAATCTTGAGGGCCGGCCTCGAGCCCGACCCGGTCATTGACACCCGCGTTGTTGACCAGACCGTCGAGACGCCCATACCGGTCATGAACCTGCGCGACTGCATTGCGGCAAGCGGCTTCGCTGGTGAGTTCGGTCTCGATGAATGTTGCCTGGGGCGCACGCTGCGCGAGCGCTGCCAGCCATGACTCGGGGGGCGCTTCGCGAGTCACGATGACGGGAATGGCGCCTTCGGCGGCCAGTGCCTCACTGATGGCGGCGCCGATACCCGAGCCTCCGCCGGTCACGATGAATACCTTGTTGTTCAGTTCGAGATTCATGCGGGCGTTCCTTTGGGCGATGAATGAACCGAGCGCAGGCCGTAAAGACGCTGGGCGTTGGTGCCAAACAGCGCGCCCTTGTCCACGCCTCGATCGTCAGCCCAGTCGTCGACAAGGTGAAAGACGTCGCGATACTCGCCGGCGACCCGGCATACCGGCCAGTCCGACCCGAACAGCAGGCGGTCTTCGCCGAACACCGACAGTGCAACATCCAGATATGGCCAGAGCGCCTGCGGTGACCAGTGCTGCCAGTCGGCTTCGGTGATCAGCCCCGACAGCTTGCACGCCACATGAGGCAGCTCGCCCAGCGGCGCGATGTGTCGCCTCCAGCTGTCGAACTCGCCCTTGCGCACGTTCGGCTTGCCGAGATGATCGAGGATCAGTGTTTGCCCATCGCATGCGCGGCAGAATTCATGGGCCGCTGCCAGGTGTTGCGCCGTGACCAGCACGTCATAGCGATAGCCGTGTCGCTGCAGCACCGCGATGCCGCGTTGAACGTCGGGATTGCGTAGATAATCGCTGGGGGCAGCCTCGTCCTGAATGAGATGGCGGAATCCACACAGTCTCGAGGAGGCCCACTGCTCCAATTGCGCTTCGAGCGCATCGCCGAGTGGGTCCACCCAGCCGACCACGCCCACGATAGAGCTGTCTCGATGGGCTAGATCGAGCAGGAACTCGGTTTCCTCCCATTGCGGCCTGGCTTGAACGGCAATGGAAGCGTCAATGCCGCAAGCCTGGCGCTCTTCAGCCAGGTTCGGCGGTAGATAGTCGCGTTGCAGGCAAGCCATGGTGTCGTCGACCCACGGAAAGTCGCAGGCCGCAAAGCGCCAGAAATGTTGGTGAGCATCGATACGCATGGCCACTCTCCGTGAACCGACTGGCGTTGGATCAACTCTCGACACAGCGCTGCTGCTGTTCGCCGAGGCCTTCGATGCCTAGACGCATGGTCTGTCCCGGCTTGAGAAACACCTTGGGGTCTTGGCCCATGCCGACGCCCGGGGGAGTACCCGTGGAAATCACGTCGCCTGGCTGCAGACTCATGAATTGGCTGAGATAAGCGACAAGATGCGGGACCTGGAACACCATGGTGCGGGTCGAGCCGTTCTGGTAGCGCTTGCCGTCGACCTCCAGCCACATCGATAGATCATGCGGGTCGTCGATCTCGTCGCGGGTGACCAGCCAGGGGCCGAGCGGACCGAAGGTGTCGCAACCCTTGCCCTTGTCCCAGGTGCCGCAGCGCTCAAGCTGGTATTCGCGTTCCGAGACGTCGTTGATCACGCAGAACCCGGCCACGTGGTTCATTGCATCGGCTTCGTCGATGTAGCGACCGCCCTTGCCGATGATCACGCCGAGTTCGACTTCCCAGTCGGTTTTTGTGGAGCCGCGGGGGAGCTCGACGTCATCATCGGGGCCACAGATGGCGCTCGTCCATTTGTTGAAGATTACCGGCTCGGCCGGTACCTCGGCGCCGGTTTCCGCGGCGTGATCTGAATAGTTGAGGCCGATGCAGATGAACTTGCCGACGCGGCCGACGCAAGGGCCGATGCGCGTGCCGGTCGCAACTTCAGGCAGGCTGTTGATGTCGATCCGCGCCAATTGGGCAAGGCTTGCATCCGACAGGGCGTCGCCGGCGATGTCGTCGACCTTGCCCGAAAGGTCCCGAACGATGCCCTGGGCATCGATCAGGCCGGGTTTTTCCTGTCCGCTGTGACCATGGCGTAGTAATTTCATGCAGTTTCCTTCTTGTCGAAAGGTGATGATGTCAGCGCGATAGCTGGGTTTTTTCGAGCCGCCGGGTTGCTTCAATGAGCGTCAATTTGCCCAGCCACCATCGATCAGCTGTACCGTTCCAGTGATGAAACCGGCTTCCTCGCTGGCAAGATGAGTTGCCAGCGCGGCAATCTCGGCGACATCGCCTAGCCGGCCCATTGGCTGACGAGCGACGAAGTCGGCAAACACTGCCTCGCTGGTGCGATTCTGTTGGCGGGCTTGCTCGGCGACGCGCTCGCGCAGCGAGGGGGAGTCGACGGTTCCCGGGCAGATGGCGTTGCAGCGTATTCCCTGAGTCATGTAGTCGGCGGCAACCGACTTGGTAAGTCCGATGACGGCTGCCTTGGTGGTGCCATACGCAAAACGATTGGCCACGCCTTTGACGCTGGAAGCGAGCGACGACATGTTGATGATGCTGCCTCCGCCGTTGCTGAGCATGGCGGGCAGGGCGGCACGTATGGTGTAAAACATGGCGCTGACATTGAGGCGGTAAGCGAGATCCCACTGGGTGTCGTCACACTCGAGAATCGAGCCGCTGGGCACCGTGCCGGCGCAATTGAACAGCACGTCGAATGCTGGGAACGAAGTTATCAATTCGGTGACGGCGTCAGTATCGGTGACGTCCAGCGCATGGCATTCCGCCTTTTCGAGACCTTTCAGCTTGGTGGCATCGATATCGGTAGCGATGACCTTTGCGCCTTCGGCAAGGAAACGCTCGGTGGTGGCGCGACCTATCCCCTGGCCGGCAGCTGTAATCAGAGCGGTTTTCTGGGTAAGTCGCATGGTGGCTCCTAGCCTGAATATTGCACCATTGGCGCGAGTTCGGCCTGCTGAGTGATCAGGCCAGCTCTTCATGCTGGATTCAGCAAGAATCGGTCACGTTTTGATCAATTACCCAGCGTCGAGACACAC
>NZ_JAIRBP010000052.1:0-11805 GCF_021151495.1 Halomonas sp. IOP_31
TAACGGCGGTATCCGTAGGCAGACGTTTGTGGTGAACATCAGCATATACGGATTTACCGCCGTTTTTCTATCCTGCCTTCACCGCAAACCCTGCCTGTTTCACGCTGATCTGCGAAGAACCGATCTTTTCCAGTTCCACCTTCCCGATGCGCCAGGCGACCTCACGCTCGTACAGGCTCTTCTCTTTATGGTGGGACGCGATTTCTCGCTTGCGAAGCTCGTAGTAGTCCGCGTACAGGTCATTGAGCGTTTTGAAGGGGTTTTGGTTGACCTTCTGCCGTTCCTGAACCGGGTCAGCACCCTCACGCTTGATCGCCAACCTCAGCTTCGCCGCCTCATCGCGGGCGTCGGCCAATGACCAGTCGTCCACCTTGCCGATGGTGTATTCACGACGAAGCTTGGTAGCTAGGGTGGTGTAGCGCAGCATCCAGTAGGCATCGCCGCGCTTCGGGGTCATGAGGTAGAGGCCATTGCCGTCGGCATGCCGAACGGATGGCTTCTCTTTGATCAACTTCTTGACGGTTTTGTCGTGTAGCTTGCCCACCTTCCTGCCTCAAAAAAATTGGGGAGTACAATCTCGCCGACACAATATAGCGAGAAAATACTCCCCAATCTACTACCCAGCACTACCCAAACTTGGCAGAACTTACATGAACGCGGTGATCGTTAAAATTCCATAAACCTTTGACTTTTAATGGACTAAAGAACAGCGATGAACACCAAAGAACATCACTCTATGTTCTGAATCTGCTCTCTCATCTGCTCGATCAGCACCTTGAGTTCCACCGCGCAGCGGGTGGTGTCGGCGACCACCGCCTTGGAGGAGAGCGTATTGGCCTCGCGGTTGAGCTCCTGCATCAGGAAGTCGAGGCGGCGGCCGATCGGGCCTTTCTGCTTGAGCTGGCGTTCGATCTCGGCGATGTGGATTTCCAGCCGGTCTAACTCTTCGTCGACGTCGGCCTTCTGGGCGAGCAGGGCGATTTCGGCTTCGAGGCGTTGCGGGTCGAGCTCGGCCTTGAACGCTTCGAGGCGTTCGATCAGCTGGTTGCGCTGACGTTCGAGGATCTGCGGGAGCAGTTCGCGCACCGTGACGACCTGCGCGCGCACGCCGTCGAGCCGGCTGCGAATCAGCTCGGCGAGGCGTTCGCCCTCTCGGGCGCGCCCGGCGATCAAATCGTCGAGCGCGGCATCGAACAGTATCAGCGCCTCGCGCTTGACGGTGTCGAGATCGGTGCCCCGGGCATCGACCACGCCGGGGTGATCGAGCAGCGCCAGGGCGTCGGGCATCGGCGCGTCGGGAAGTTCGGCGCGGACCTCGTGCAGGGCGCGGTTGAGTTCGGCGAGGCGCTCACGGTTGACGCTCAGCGACTCGCTGGCGACGGCGGGATCGAAGCGCAGCTGGCATTCGACCTTGCCGCGCGCCAGGCGCGTGCGCAGGGCCTCGCGGAAGCTCGGCTCGAGATCGCGCAGGCTCTCAGGCAGGCGGAAATGCGGCTCCAGGTAGCGCTGGTTCACCGAGCGCAGTTCCAGCTGCAGGCTGCCCCAGGCGGCATCCAGGGTCTGCCGGCTGAAGGCGGTCATGCTGTAGGCCATGCGAATTCCTCGAAGACAACGGTGAAAGAGTGCGTCCAGGCGGTTCGCCGGAACATTGCTCAGTGTAACGGATCGACGCGGGTCAAGCGTGTAGAATGGCCGTCCACCGGGAGCCTCGCTCCGACGATTACCCAGCCAAGCGATGAGAGGTGACATGCGCCCAGCGGCCACACGACCCAGCGGACGACAGCCCGATCAGCCCCGCGAGATTCAGCTGATCCGCGACTATACCCGCCACGCCGAAGGCTCGGTGCTGGTGGCCTTCGGTGACACCAAGGTGCTGTGCAACGCCAGTGTCGAAGCCGGCGTGCCGCGCTGGCTGCGCGGCAAGGGCCAGGGCTGGATCACCGCCGAGTACGGCATGCTGCCGCGCGCCACCCACAGCCGCAGCGGTCGCGAGGCGACCCGCGGCAAGCAGGGCGGGCGCACGCTGGAGATCCAGCGCTTGATCGGCCGCTCGCTGCGCGCGGCGGTCAATCTCAAGAAACTCGGCGAATTCACCATCACCGTCGACTGCGACGTGATCCAGGCCGACGGCGGCACGCGCACGGCATCGATCACCGGCGGCTGCGTGGCGCTGGTCGATGCCATCCGCTATCTGCAACGTGAAAAGCAGATCAAGACCGATCCGTTCAAGCAACTGGTCAGCTCGGTATCGGTAGGGGTCTACAAGGGCACGCCGGTGGTCGATCTCGACTACCCGGAAGACAGCGCCGCGGGCACCGACATGAACGTGGTGATGACCGAGGATGGCGGGCTGATCGAGGTGCAGGGCACTGCCGAGACGGCGGCGTTCTCGCGTGACGAGCTCAACGCCATGCTCGACCTGGCCGAAAAGGCCGGTCATAGCCTGTTCGAGCATCAGCGCGAGGCGCTGCAAATTCGCCGCTGAGACCTGGCGAAGCTGTTCGCCGCCATCTTTCATCATGCAAAACGCCGGCTCCTGAGCCGGCGTTTTCGTGGGCGCTCGAAGGTGACGGGCGACGCGGACCGAAGACGCCGGTCAGAGCGTCAGGTCGTACTCGACGATCAGCGGGGCGAACTCGGAGAAGGTCGCCTCGCGGTCGATCCAGGCGTCGACCACGTGACGGCGGAAGTTGGGGCCGACGATCTGGTAGTCGATGCGCCAGCCTTCCTGACGGCTGCGCGGCACGTCCTGATCGAGCTTGGGCCACCAGGTGTATTCGCCGGCATCGCGGTTGACTTCGCGAAACGTGTCGATGAAGCCGGTAGGGCCGAACATCTGATCCATCCAGGCGCGCTCCTCGGGCTTGAAACCGGGGGTCGTCTGGTTGTCGGCCCAGTTCGCCAGGTCGACGGTCTTGTGGGCGATGTGCCAGGTGCCGCAGATGATGTACTCGCGGCGCTTGCGGGCCATCTTCGACAGGTATTCCTGATACTGGCTCATGAAGCTCTGCTTGGCGGTGTAGTCGCTGCCGTCGGGCATCAGGAAGCTGGCGATGCTGAAGCGGTCGTAATCGGCCTGCAGGAAGCGGGCCTCGTTGTCGCACTGCTCGAAGCCCAGGCCGTACATGATCGCTTTGGGGATCTTGCGACAGTACAGGCCGACCCCGGAGAAGCCGTCCTGCTCGGCATCGAGGAAATAGCCCTCGTAGCCTTCGGGATAGAGGATGCTGTCGTCGAGCTCGAAACTCTTGGCCTTCAGGTTCTGCACGCAGACGACATCGACATCCTGATCGGCCAGCCAATCGAGAAACCCTCGCTCGACCGCGGCACGAATTCCATTGACGTTGATGCTGGCGATTTTCATACATGGTCCCTTTTTCGTCGCGCGTGTATGATACCTGAGCTTTCGACGTTTGGGTAAATGACCCGAGGCAATCATTCGTTTAAGGCACCTTCGTGTTTCAGGGTAGCCATTCGCGTCGAACCGTCACCCCGTCACCCCGTCAGCCGTCTAGACAGTCAAGCAGTCTCTAAACAAGAGGAAGCCCCGTGGCCGGCCAGCTGCAAGCCTACCAGCGCGACTTCATCGCCTTCGCCATCGAGCAGGGCGTGCTCAAGTTCGGCGAGTTCACCCTCAAGTCGGGACGCGTCAGCCCCTATTTCTTCAATGCCGGCCTGTTCAGAAGCGGCGCCGCCCTGGCGCGCCTCGGGCGCTGCTACGCCCAGGCGATCGCCGACAGTGGGCTCCAGGCCGACGTGCTGTTCGGCCCCGCCTACAAGGGCATTCCGTTGGGCACCGCTACCGCCGTGGCGCTGGCCGAGCATCACGGCCGCGACCTGCCGTTCGCCTTCAACCGCAAGGAAGCCAAGACTCACGGCGAGGGTGGCCAGATCGTCGGCGCCGCGCTCACCGGGCGGGTGCTGATCGTCGACGACGTGATCACCGCCGGCACCGCGATCGGCGAGGTCATGGCGCTGATTGAATCGGCCGGCGCCAGCGCCGCCGGGGTGGTGATCGCCCTCGATCGCCAGGAGTGCGGGCAGGCCGACGGCGAGATGACCCGCCATAGCGCCATCCAGGAAGTCGAGGCGCGCTACGCCATGCCGGTGGTCAGCATCGTCACCCTCGACCAGGTGCTCGCCTACCTCGAGCAGTACGCCGGCAGCGAGCTTCAGCCGCATGCCGAGGCGATCCGCGATTACCGCGCCCGCTATGGCGTGTTGACGCGGTGAATCGCTGCCAACCGGTGTCGCCACCGGCCTAGGAGCCCGTCGGACTTGACACTGACCTACTGCGAATCCCGGCCTTTCGGCCAATTCCATCGATCCATTTCGTTAAATAGCGCGCTATTCGCCTCAATCGATCGATAAATTTGACTCGAAACCCGTGCTTCTCGTGACGATCGGCCAAGCCCGACAGACTCCTAGGACTTTCATGCTCGATATCGTGCTCTTCGAACCCGAGATTCCGCCCAATACCGGCAACCTGATCCGGCTGTGCGCCAACACCGGGTTCCGCCTGCACTTGATCGAGCCGCTGGGCTTTACGCTGGACGACAAGCGCCTGCGCCGCGCCGGGCTGGATTACCACGAATGGGCGCGGGTGACGGTGCATGCCGACTGGTCGGCGTTCCTGCGCGACATCGCCCCCGAGCGGGTCTTCGCAATTTCCACCCGCGGGCGCACCGGCTACCATGAGCCGGCCTACAAGCCCGGCGATGCGCTGGTGTTCGGGCCCGAGACCCGCGGCCTGCCGCAGGCGATGCTCGACGCCCTGCCGGCGGAGCAGCGTCTGCGCCTGCCGATGCTGCCCGACAGCCGCAGCCTCAACCTGTCCAACGCCGCGGCGATCCTGGTCTACGAGGCCTGGCGCCAGCTTGAATTCGTTGGGGCCGGCCTTCCGGGGGCCGGCCTTCCGGGCGCCGGGCTTCCGGGGGCCGGCCTTCCGGGCGCCGAAACCGGGAGCGAGCACCCGGCAGCCGATTCGACGGGCATACCAGACACAGCCGGCAACACCGGCGACGAGTAACCGATGTCTATTCAGCAACGCCTCGCCACGCTCAACCCGCGCCAGCAGGAAGCGGTGCGCTTCATCGACGGCCCCTGCCTGGTGCTGGCCGGCGCCGGCTCGGGCAAGACCAGCGTGATCACCTCGAAGATCGCCTACCTGGTCCAGGAGTGCGGCATGAGCGCCCGCCGGATCGCCGCGGTGACCTTCACCAACAAGGCCGCGCGCGAGATGAAGGAGCGCGTCGGGCAGCTGCTCAAGGGCCGCGAGGGCCACGGCCTGACGGTGTCGACCTTCCATACCCTGGGGCTCAACATCATTCGCGGCGAGCTCAAGACGCTGGGCTACAAGCCGGGCTTCTCGCTGTTCGACCCCGAGGACGCCAAGGCGCTGCTGCGTGACCTGATGCAGAAGGACGCCCAGGTCGACGCCGACCAGATCAATCGCGTGCAGGGCCAGATTTCCACCTGGAAGAACGACCTGGTGCTGCCCGGCCAGGCGCTGTCGCACGCCGCCGACGAGGACGAGCAGTACGCGGCGCGGCTCTACGAAGCCTACGGCCGCCACCTCAAGGCCTACAACGCGGTCGATTTCGACGACCTGATCATGCTGCCGGTGGTGCTGCTCTCGAACGATCCCGAGGCGCTGGCGCGCTGGCGGCGCAAGATCCACTACATGCTGGTCGACGAGTACCAGGACACCAACATCAGCCAGTACCAGCTGGTACGGTTGCTGATGGCCGAGCGCGGCACCTTTACCGTGGTCGGCGACGACGACCAGTCGATCTACGCCTGGCGTGGCGCGCGCCCCGAGAATCTGGTTACCCTCGGCGAGGACTTCCCGCGCCTGCGGGTGATCAAGCTCGAGCAGAACTACCGCTCGACGCAGCTGATCCTGCGTGCCGCCAACACGCTGATTGCCAACAACCCCCACGTCTACGACAAGGCGCTGTGGTCGGACAAGGGCGTCGGCGCGCCGATCCGCATCGTCGTCAATCGTCACGAGGAAGCCGAGGCCGAGCGGGTGGCCAGCGAGATCCTCACCCGGCGCATCAAGGAGCGTGCCGAATGGCGCGACTTCGCGGTGCTCTATCGCGGCAACTTCCAGGCCCGGCTGCTGGAATTGAAACTCCAGCACTACCAGATTCCCTACAAGCTCTCCGGTGGCACCTCGTTCTTCTCGCGGGGCGAGATCAAGGACGCCATGGCCTACCTGCGGCTGCTGATCAACCCCGGCGACGACAACGCCTTCCTGCGCATCGTCAACGTGCCGCGCCGCGAGATCGGCCCGGGAACGCTCGAGAAGCTCGCCAACTATGCCACCGAGCGGGGCCAGTCGCTGTTCGCCGCCTGCCACGAAATGGGCCTCGAGCAGGTGCTGCCGGCCCGGGCCGTCGAGCGCTTGGGGCGCTTCACCCACTTCATCGACGGCGTGCGCAAGCGCATGGACCAGAATGAGGCGATCAGCGCGATCCGCGAGATGCTGCGCGACATGGACTACGAGGCCTGGCTTTACCAGAACGCCAGCGCGCCGACAGTCGCCGAGCGGCGCATGGCCAACGTCTGGATCCTCATCGACCAGCTCGAGAAGTCGATGCAGCGCGAGGCCGGCGACGACGAGGCCAGCGAGGAGACCGACGACGTCGAGTCGGCGATCTCGCGGCTGGTGCTGCGCGATATCCTCGAGCAGCAGGCCGAGGAGGACGACTCCGACCGCATCCAGCTGCTGACGCTGCACGCCGCCAAGGGCCTGGAGTTCCCCCACGTCTATGTGATGGGCCTCGAGGAGGAGTTGCTGCCGCACCGCAACGCCATCGAGCTCGACACCGTCGAGGAGGAGCGCCGGCTGGCCTACGTGGGCATCACCCGTGCCCGCCAGACGCTGACCCTGACCCTGGCTCGCCAGCGCAAGACCTACGGCGAGCTGATGGACTGCACGCCCAGCCGCTTTCTCGACGAGTTGCCGGCCGACGACCTGGAGTGGGAGGGCCGCGCCGACAAGGAAGATCCCGACAAGAAGCAGGCCCGCGGCAAGGATGCCATCGCCGGGCTGCGCTCGCTGCTGGGCTGAGGTGGACAACGCCCGCCCGGCCCATGCGAGTCGGCGGAGTTGCCAGTATCCGCCTGGTTCGCTCTCATAGCCTCTTTGAATGATCATGCCGAGGAGTCCCCGTGTCCGATCATCGCCATGTCGACCCCGCTATGACGCTGTTCACCGCCCTGCATCAGGCCGGTTGGCAGGATTTTTTCGACCCGGCTTCGCTGGAGCGCGGCCTGCGTTATGCCCGGCAAGGCCGCGTGGCCAGTGACCTGAGCCTGGCCTTTGAACACGACCAAGACTTGATCCTACTACTCAGCGGGGAGGTGGCGGGCAGCCGCAAGCAGGCTTATTTCACCGAGGTGGAAGTGTATGCGCACGACTCCAGAGGGCTCTTCTCCGACTGCAGCTGCCCGGTCGGCTCCGGTTGCAAGCATGCGGTGGCGCTGATTCAGACCTTTCTGGATCAGCTGAACAAGGAGACCAAGGTTGTTGCCGACAACCGGGTGGAAAGGGATTCGCCACGTGCAGCACACGCGCCAGCCGACACCAGAGGCACGCTGACCCGCGAGTGGGAGACTTGGCTGGAGTGGCTGCAGAATCCCCCAGGCACAGCACCAGGCGCTGAGTGTGTCGGCACGCAGTACCGGCTCGGACTGTTTCTGGATACCGCGAACCACTACGCCAGCGGAGCGATCCTCAAGGTGCTGCCGGTGTGGCTGCGTCCCTCGCGGCAGAGCAAGCGCGGTAACGGGTGGGTTTCGCCGAAGGTCATCGAGGTGCGCGGTTCGGGCGAGCTGATACCCGTGCCCGAGGCGGGCTGGAACCCCGAGCAGGAAGAGGCGATTGACCGGTTGCTGCATGGCGAAGTCGGTACCCATTGGAGCAGCGACCATCGCCAGTGGGCGGTGATGTCGCACGCCTTCCAGGTGCGCGGCCTGTGGTCGCTGCTGGAGAGCGATGAGCCGCCGCTGCTGTTCTTTCGCAAGCAGACCGGCAAGCAACTCGAGTTCGGAGCCGACGGCTGGCTGGCGCCGAGCTGGCAACCTGATGCCGAGGGCGTACAACACCTTCAGGCGACGACTCAGCCGGAAGGGCTGCTATCGGCTGAGGCGCTCATCGCCAGAGCGGGGCGCGGGCTCTGCTACATCGATCCTGCGCGTGGCCGATTCGGGCGCCTTGGGGGCGACCCCGAACTGCTGGTGGGGCTGCGTCGCGCACCGCCGCTGCCGCCAGCGATGAGCGAGTGGCTGGGCGAGCGGCTGCGCAAGACACCGGCCCTGGCCGCCAGGCTGCCGGCGCCGAAGCGGGTCGAGGAGCACACCCTGGCGGATGTCGCGCCACGCCTCAAGGTCACCATGCGGGTGGTGGAAGGCCAACTGGGGTTTCGCGACGGCGTGGCGGTTGCGCGCTGGTTCCGCGTGGGTGCCGGCGTGGTGGGTTTCGATTACGACGGCATGGAGGTGGCCCCTGAAGAGGGCGAAACGGCCCAGCTCTTCCATGCCGGTCAGCGGGTCACCATCAAGCGCAACAAGGCGGCGGAGCTGGCGCTGGTACGCAGCCTGCCGCCGGGTATGGTGGCTCTGGAGCGGCTGAGTCAGGCTCATCAACCGCCGGCCTTTCTGGACCTGCCGGCCTGGTCGCTATTGCTGCCCGTTGCTGGCGAGCTGCCGTCCCGCGCCGCCGAGTGGCCCACTCATCTGGCCAAACCGGATGACTGGTGGCCAATGATTGCCGAACTGCGCCAAGCGGGCTGTCGGGTCGAGTTCAGTGACGAGTTCCCGCCGGAGCCGCGCTACATCGAGCCGGAAGCCTGGCACGGCGAGCTGGAGCCGGCGGGTAACGGATGGTTCGATCTGGCGCTGGATATCGAGGTGGAGGGCGAGCGACTCAATCTGCTGCCGATCCTGCGCCAGTTGCTCATGGATCCGACTTTCCCGCTGGAAGTCGCGCCAGACGAGCCCGAGGAGGCGAGCTGGGAGCTGGCGCTGGATGAGCAGCGTCGCCTCGCGCTGCCGCTGTCACGGTTGCGCGCGCTGATGGCGCCGATTCTCGACTGGCTGAATGACGAGACCGACCCGCAAGCGGCGCTCAAGCTGCCGGTCTCCGCGGCCGAGCGCGTGGCACCGCTGGCCGAGCACGAGCGCTGGGCGGGGCGTGACGGTGTGGCCTCGTTGGCCCGGCAGCTCAAGACATTGCCGGCCAGCTTGCCGGCGCCGCCAGGCTTCGCCGGTGAGCTGCGCGACTATCAGTCCCGTGGCCTGGCGTGGATGCGCTTTCTCGCGGTACTCGGGACCGGCGGCATCCTGGCCGACGACATGGGCCTGGGCAAGACGGTGCAGGTGCTGGCCCATGTGCTCGACGAGCGTGCCCGCGGCGCGCTGCAGGGGCCAGTGCTGGTGGTAGCGCCCACCAGCCTGGTGGGCAACTGGTGTGCCGAGGCGGCACGCTTTGCGCCGCAACTCGCGGTGCTGGCGCTGCAGGGCGGCAAGGCTCAGCGCCAGCGTCAGATCGACGAAAAACTGGCCACGGCCGATCTGGTGGTCACCACCTACCCGCTGTTGATCCGCGATCTTGATCGCTTGTGCGAGGTGGCGTTCGGGCTGTTGGTGTTGGACGAAGCGCAGGCGATCAAGAACGCCGCCAGCCAGACGGCGCAGGCGGTGCGTGGAGTCAACGCCGGGCGCGCCCTGGCGATGACCGGCACGCCGCTGGAGAACCATCTGGGCGAGCTGTGGGCGCAGCTCGACGCCGTGGCGCCGGGGGCGCTGGGCAGCCAGCAGTGGTTCGGTCGGCACTTTCGCACGCCGATCGAGAAGGACAGCGACGTGGCGCTGCGCGGGCGCCTTGCGCGGCGCATCGCCCCGCTGATGCTGCGACGTACCAAGCAGCAGGTGCTGACCGAGCTGCCCGAGAAGACCGAGAGCCGTCGCGAGATCACCCTGGCCGGCAGCCAGCGCGAGCTCTACGAGAGCCTGCGCCTGGCCCAGCACCAGCGGGTACAGCAGGCCATCGCCGAGCGTGGCCTGGCCGGCTCCGGCATCGTGATGCTCGATGCGCTGCTCAAGCTGCGCCAGGTGTGCTGCGACCCGCGCCTGGTCAAGCTCGACAGCGCAAGCAAGGTGAAGCGCTCGGCCAAGCTGGAGCAGCTGCGCGAGATTCTGCCGTCGCTGGTCGAGGAGGGGCGGCGCATTTTGGTGTTTTCGCAGTTTACCGAGATGCTGGGCCTGATTGGCCAAGCCCTGGAGCGCGACGGTATCTCTTACACCACGCTGACCGGCGATACGCCGGGCAAGACCCGCACTCAGCGGGTGGCGCTGTTCCAGCAGGGCGAGATACCGGTGTTCTTGATTAGCCTCAAGGCCGGCGGCACGGGCCTCAACCTCACCGCGGCGGACACCGTGATCCACTACGATCCCTGGTGGAATCCCGCGGTGGAGGCTCAGGCCACCGGTCGCGCCCATCGCCTGGGCCAGCAGAACCCGGTGTTCGTCTACAAGCTGGTGTGCGCCGGTACGGTGGAAGAGCGCATCCTCGGCCTGCAGGCGCGCAAGGCGGATCTTGCCGCCTCGATCCTGGAGGGCGGCACCGAGCGCAAGAGCGACGGTCCGCTGTTCGATGAGGAGGATCTGGCGCTGCTGTTCGCGCCGGTGGCGTAGAAGGTCGAGAAAGAGTTCCGGTTTTTCGTGAGGCGGCTGTTGTCGAAGCCGCTAGTCAGTCCGCAATTGCCGCTCGGCGAAATCGAGCAGCGACCGGTAATCGCGCTGACGGATAATGGCCTTGACGATCTCGGCATCCAGATTCAGGTAATCGTGGACCAGGGCGTTGCGCAGGCCGATGATCTTGTTCCATGGCGTACCGCTACGGTCATGGTTCAGGCTCTGTAGCTTGGAGAAGGCCTGTCGGGCATCGCTGGGGACCACGACACCCAGCGACTTCAAGCGTTGTTTGGCGATGCCAATGCAGGCTTCGGTGAGCAGCTGCAGGTTGCGCTCCGCGGCACGGTAGAGCAGTGCATTCAATCCCTCGGGCGTGCTGGCGGCCTGGTGCAGCTGCTCGAGTTCCTCGGCCAGGGTGGCCAGATGCTCCCGCATGGCGTCGATGTATTCGGTTTCCACGTGATGCATACCTGTCGATTCAAGCCGTCATTCAAGCCGTCATTCAAGCCGTCATTCAAGCCGTCATTCAAGCCGTCATTCAAGCATAGTGCCGCTGATGATACTGGTGATCGATCTCCCACATCGAGGTGATGCGTTGTTCTTCACGAATCAGACGCAGCTTATCGTTGGCGAGCAGTACCCGGCCGGTGCGGTTCACTGCATGAGCCAAGGGGAGCGGCGCCAGGTTGATGTCCACGATGGAAAGTTGATCTTCCGAAAGGCCCAGTTCGTCCTGCCAGGTTTGTGCCAGCAGTTGGGGGCGTAGACGGCGTTCCAGGGCGTCCTTTTCGAAAGTGCGAAAGGCCACGGCAAGATCGTAGTCGCTGCCCTCGTTGGCAGTTCCCTTGGCGCGAGAGCCATAGAGCCACAACACGGCGATTTCATCGTTCCCGGCCGCCAGCTCGGCGAGACCCTGCAGTATGTCTGTCTGGTCGGGCATCATGGTTCCTTGGTAATCCAGCGCCTGTGTTGGCGACAGTCTAGCCTGAATATTGCACCATTGGCGCGAGTTCGGCCTGCTGAGTGATCAGGCCAGCTCTTCATGCTGGATTCAGCAAGAATCGGTCACGTTTTGATCAATTACCCAGCGTCGAGACACAC
>NZ_JAIRBP010000053.1:0-11749 GCF_021151495.1 Halomonas sp. IOP_31
CCTCCGGTTGCTCTCCACCCCGCCTCGCGGCGACGCAGTTACCTTCGACTACGGGGCCATGGCTTACCCCGACTCGGACTTCCACCGAGTTGTGTGCACGCCTTCACGGGCGCACTGGGAGCGAATTCATTCGCGATTGAAGCCGGCAACAGGCTGTCGGGAACACGTTCCCCAACAAACTTATATCTAGTCTTCACCGCTTACATCCGAGCCTGGATTATGCTTTCTCGCGGATCCCCTGCCCCGTTAGGCGCTCGCGGTCGTGCGGCCGCTCGAGGTCGAGGATCGGACCCTTGGGCACGATGCCGGTGGGATTGATGGTGGCATGGCTGCCATAGTAGTGGCGCTTGATATGATCGAAGTCGACGGTCTCCTTGATACCCGGCCACTGGTACAGTTCGCGCAGGTAGTTCGCGAGATTGGGATAGTCGGTAATGCGCCGCAGATTGCACTTGAAATGCCCGTGATAGACGGGATCGAAACGCACCAGCGTGGTAAATAGCCGAATATCCGCTTCGGTCAGCCATTCACCGGCCAGGTAACGCTGCTCGTCAAGCCGCGCTTCCATGCGATCGAGCGCCTCGAACAGCGCCGTGACGTGCTTCTCGTAGACATTCTGCTCGGTGGCGAACCCGGCCTTGTAGACGCCGTTATTGATGTGATCGTAGACGTCGGCATTGACCGCTTCGATGGTCTCGCGCAGCTCGGTCGGATAGAAGTCCAGCCGGTTGCCGGTGATAGCGTCGAAGGCGTCGTTGAAGATACGCACCAGATCGGCGGATTCGTTATTGACGAGACGTTTGCCAAGCTTGTCCCACAGCGCCGGCACCGTGACCCGACCGGTATAGTCGTGTTGCGTCATGGTGTAGAGCTGATGGTGGTAGTCCACGCCATTGAGCGGATCGCCGCTCGAGCCCTCGCCGACATGATAACTCCAGCCCTGGTCGAGCATCAGCGGACTGGTATGCGACACGCCGATCAGCCGCTCCAGGCCCTTCAGCTTGCGCATGATCAGGGTGCGGTGCGCCCAGGGACAGGCCAGTGAGACATACAGATGGTAGCGATCCGCTTCGGCCGGCAGCGCATCCTGCCCTTGCGGTCCCGGTGCGCCGTCGCCGGTCAGCCATTTGCGCAGTTGGGCCGATTCACGCACGAACTCGCCGCCGTGCTTCTCGGTGTCATACCACTGGTCGTGCCATTGGCCTTCGATCAACAAGCCCATCGTCGTCTCCTTGAATGCAGTAAGCGATTCACGCCAGCTTAGACCGATTCATTCGACGCTACTCTGCAATTTTTCCGCATTTTCTTTCGAATAAAACGAATCGTCATCGATGGGACAGCAGGTGTTGACGGCCGCATGAAGCGCCTGGGCCATGGCGTGGGTCGCCGGCCCGGCCCGGTCGCGATCCTGGAAGATCAATTGCATGGGCACCTCGCGGGTACCGCCTGCCGCCAATGGCAACGGCTTCAGGCGTCGAGCGGTCAGCGCTTCCCGTATGCGCGTTTCGGGCAGCCAGGCAAACCCCAGCCCACGCTCGAGCATGTCCAGCGAAGTCGCCAGATGGCTGACCGTCCAGCGCTGCTCGGCCTTCAACCAGCCGGCATCCATCGACTGGCGCAAGGCCGAATCGCGCACCACCAGTTGGCGATGCTGAATCAGATCGCGCAGGTCGAGGGTACGCGCCAGCGCATGTAACGGATGAGCGGGGTGGGCAACGGCGATAAAGCGCAGGGTTACCAGGGGCTCACCGAGGAAGCCCTGAGCGGCGAGCCCCGAGATCACCAGATCGGCACGCTTGTCGTAGAGCATTTCGACCCCGCCGTTGAGCACCGTTTCGTGCAACTGGACGCGTACGTGCGGATAGTTGCGGGAAAACTGCTGAAGCGCTTCGGCCAGCGCATCGGGCGGGAATATCTGATCGATCGCCAGCGACACTTCCGCTTCCAACCCCGCCGCCATGCTCTCGGCGACCTCTTCCAGTGCCGCGGCGTTCTCGATCAACTGGCGCGCCCGGCGCAACAGCATCTCGCCCGCATCGGTGAGCCGCACCTGGCGTCCGATCGGCTCGAGAATCGACACCCCAAGCTGCGCTTCGAGCTTGTGCACGGCGTGATTGAGCGTCGAGGGGCTCTTGTGAATCGCCTCCGCCGCACGGGCAAAGCCGCCGTGATCGACGACCGCTGCAAGCATCTGCCATTGAGCCAGGGTCACTCGTGACATTTCGTTTTCCTCGAACGAAGCAAGCAAAACTATGCGCTTATTCTTCGAAAAAGTCGTCCTACAATACAATCATTCCGTTATCGCGAGGTAAAGACGATGCCGCAGCGCACAATCAACCGTGTTATTGCCAGCCACCCCAGCCAGGACGGCGATGGTGTCAAGATTTCCCGCGTCCACGATTTCGGCGGCGGGCTTGACCCCTTTCTAATGTTAGACGAACTGGGTTCGGAGCAACCCGATGAATACATCGGCGGGTTCCCGCCGCATCCGCACCGCGGCATCCAGACATTGACCTACGTCGTGCATGGCGGGCTGATGCACGAAGACCATCTAGGCCACAGTAGCTCCATTGGCAGCGGCGATGCCCAATGGATGCATACCGGCCGCGGCATCATCCACTCGGAAATGCCGCTGACCGATCATGCCGGGCTCCATGCCTTCCAGCTATGGATCAACCTGGCTGCGCGTGACAAGCTCAGTCCGGCTACCTATCGTGATATCAAGCGCGAGGAGATGCCGCACCTCGAAGAGGAAGGCAGCGAGCTGATCGCCCTGGGCGGACACTGGGCAAGCGCGACTCAAGCTGTCGACGGGCCCCTGGATGCCCTGGCCGGGCAGGCCGGAATCGCCCATGTTCGCCTCGAGGGGGGAGCGACGCTAACCTTGGAACAGGATGCACCGACGCTGCTGGCGTATGTCTTCGAAGGCGAATTGCAGATAGCCGGCCAGACGGTTTCCGCGCAGCGACTGGCCAGCCTGAATGCGGGCGAAACGCTGACATTGTCCAGCCATTCAGGCGCGCAGGTATTGCTATTGGCTGGCCATCCACATGGCGAGCCGATCGCGCATTATGGCCCTTTCGTGATGAATCAGCGCGAGGAACTCGACCAGGCATTACGCGACTATCGCGACGGCACGCTGGCCCAGTGAGTGCCGACTCGTCAGTAATGCCCTATCCAATTCGTGACAACGTTTGCATCGCCTCCGAAGCGGCGCGCTGTCCTTTGCAAGGAAAGAGTTGAAGGACGAGCCATGTAGCACCATGGTAACTAATTGTTGGTAAAGAGTAGCCGTTGGCCAAGGGTTTAAAGCCTGTACATTCACACAGGCTAGGCATGCTATGAGTCATGCGTTATGGTGCATGGGTTTTTTCCTCCATTTACATGCACCTAGGCCCTTTATGATGTTGCGAATTTTCCATTCGCTGCCCCGCACGCACAAGTTGCTGCTGCTACCCGTCGCCACCATGGTTACTGTGCTGGGCACGTACAAGATTTTGGCCGCTCTGAACGAAACCGATGTTACTAACGGCATGAATAAGCCAGTCAATCTTGCTATCGCCGCCCCGACCTCGGTAGTCAATACCCAGGCGCTCGATCAGGCTGTTTCCAAAAATCTCCAACCATCCAGTTCCAGCCTGATCGGTCGGGATATTCCCCTGGTCGCCCTGACGACTCAGGAAATCGTCGACCTGAATTTCATCGAGACCGCCGAAGCCCGAGAGCCCAACGCTTCTGCCGATCTCACGGTACTTCAGCCGCAGACGCCTGCGGCAGTGGCCAACGCCCCCGCCCAGCCGGCTCCGGCCACGCAGCCCGGTAGCGAGGAAAATGACGCCGCCCTCGACATTCAGACACTCAAGATTGCGCGACAACTGTTCGACGCTGACGCAATCGAGGGCGAACTCGACAGCGGCGCTTCCCACGAATTTCTCTCTTCGGACTCGCTGATTCTCGATGACGGCAAAATCGAACTCGAGAACGAGATCGTCGCCAAGGAAGACTTCGTCCCGCAGTGGGAAACCTATACCGTTCAACAGGGCGACACCTTCGCAGTCATGGCCGAGCGTACCTTCGGCCTGGAGTACAGCGAAGTGCTGCGCCTGCTGGATGCGCTACCGGACGACAAGCCGCTGACCAACTGGCGTGCCGGCGACAACATCGACTTTCAGCTCGATGAAGAAGGTCAACTGCTGGCCCTGCGCGTGATGAAGGATGCCCGTTCGGGCTACCTCATCGAGCGCGATGCCGAGCAGCACACGTTTGAGGTCGCCAATATCGATAAGGCCGGCGAAGCTACCCAGCGGCTGTTTGCCGGAACGGTCAGTGGCAGCTTTGCCGGTTCGGCAAGTGCCACCGGGCTGTCCTCCAGCGAGGTGGCAGAGCTCAGCAACCTATTGGCCAAGAAGATTGATTTTCGTCGCGATACACGCCGCGGCGATCGTTTCCAGGTGCTGGTCGAAGCGGACATGATTGAGGGCAAGGCACTGGACTCGCGCATTCTGGCGGCTAGATACGAAGGCGCGCGGACCGAGCTGACAGTCGTTCGCAATCCGAAGGACGATCGCTTCTACACCCCCGACGGGCGAAGCCTGGACCCGGCGTTCAATCGCTATCCTTTCGACGGCAACTACCGGGTCAGCTCATCGTACAACTTGCGCCGCAAACATCCCGTCACCGGACGCATCACGCCGCATCGCGGCACGGATTTCGCCGTGCCTACCGGCACGCCCATCGAATCGGCTGGCGCCGGGCGCGTCATCAAGTCTGCTTACCAGGCCAATGGCGCCGGCTATTACATGGTCATCCGTCACGACAACGGCTACAAGACGCGTTACATGCACCTTTCCAAGCGTTACGTCTCGGAAGGGGACCGCGTCAAGATGGGCGAGAAAATTGCCCTTTCCGGCAGCACCGGAAACGCCACCGGGCCGAGCCTGCATTACGAGGTGATGGTCAACAACCGTGCCGTGGATGCGATGCGCGTCAAGTTACCCGAGAACCAGAGTCTGTCCGGGCAGGCTCTGGCGGCCTTCAAGCAACAGTCCCAGCAACTGCTGGCCAAGCTCGAAACCAGCGGCGACGCTCAGCTGGCTCGCGCCTCGACGCCGAGCAAGAGAAACCCCGACGACAGTTGATGGAAAGGCCATACTGTTGATGAAGACGCCCCGCATCGCGGGGCGTCTTCGTTTCCACCACCATCCAGTTCCCGCGTTCAAAGCGCCGAAGTCCTCTTCCCCGCCACCTGCACGTTATCTGCCAAGACGTCTTTTCATAGCGCAACCGCCTCGCCGGATGCGCCAAAGCAGCGCTTCGAGGATCGAGCGAAGCCGCGCGACAGCCATCAAATGGTTCGCAAATGACTGAAAGAGAAGCATCGCTGGAGATTGGCACGGCTGATGCTTTATTCCTGGCAGACCGACGTGGACCAGGCTTGACCCCGCGAGTACGAGTGCGTCGGCCCCGGACCTTCAATGACGAAGATCCATCCCGCGTTCGACACGACTCGATGAGGACCGACCGACTTATGGACATTCGCAACAAAGCCAACAGGATTCGTCTGTTCAGCTTCAAGAGTCCGCAAATGCGGGCTTTCCACCTTTCGTGGTTCGCCTTCCATATCTGCTTCTTCGGCTGGTTCGGCATCGCCCCGTTGATGGCAGTGGTGCGCGACGATCTTGGCCTGACCAAGACCCAGATCGGCAACACCATCATTGCCTCGGTAGCGATCACCGTCATCGTGCGTCTGGCGATCGGCGTGCTCTGCGACAAGATCGGCCCGCGCAAGGCCTATACCTGGCTTTTGTGCCTGGGCTCGCTGCCGGTGATGATGATCGGCTTCGCCGACAGCTTCGAAAGCTTCTTCCTGGCGCGCCTGGCGATCGGCGCGATCGGCGCCTCGTTCGTCATCACCCAATATCACACCTCGGTGATGTTCGGTCCCAACGTGGTGGGTACCGCCAACGCCACCACCGCCGGCTGGGGCAACCTGGGCGGCGGCACCACACAGATCCTCATGCCGCTGATATTCGCCGGCATCCTGATGCTGGGCGTGGAAGCCACGCTGGGTTGGCGCCTGGCGATGGTGGTTCCGGGGATCGTGCTGTTCCTGACCGGCATCGCGTACTACTGCCTGACCCAGGATGCGCCGGACGGCAACTTCGACGAGTTGCGTGAGCGCGGCGAACTGCCGCGTGCCGAGAAGGAATACAGCATGCGCAGCACCTTCGGCGCGGCCGCCCGGGACGTTCGAGTCTGGGCGCTGTTCGTGGTCTACGCCGCCTGCTTCGGCGTCGAGCTGACCATCAATAACATCGCCGCCATCTACTTCTTCGACAATTTCGAACTCGACCTGGCCACCGCCGGCCTGATCGCCGGGCTGTTCGGCCTGATGAACCTGTTCGCGCGCACCCTGGGCGGCGTGTTCTCGGATCTCTTCGCCCGCCACGGCGGCCTCAAGGGCCGGGTGCGCTGGCTGTTCATCGCCATGTTCTGCGAGGCCATCGCGCTAATGTTCTTCGCCCAGATGCAGGTACTCGCCGTGGCCATCGGCATCATGCTGGTGTTCAGCCTGTTCGTGCAGATGGCCGAGGGTGCCACCTTCGGCGTGGTGCCCTTCGTCAACCGCAACGCCCTGGGCGCGGTAGCGGGCATCGTCGGCGCCGGCGGCAATGCCGGAGCCGTCGCCGCCGGCTTTCTGTTTCGCGCCGAATCGCTGAGCTACCAGCAGGGCCTTCTGTACCTGGGCATGGCGGTGATGCTGGCATCCTTCTTCACCTTCCTGGTGCGCTTCTCGCCGCAGGTGCTCGCCGAGGAAGACGACGCCTACCGCACTGCGTCCGGCTAGACCGCCACTGCGGCCCTGTCGCTTCGCTGAACTCCGGCCAACTCAGACGAAGCACGCCGCCCCTGCGGACGGCGTTCGTTCCTGCGCATGGGATCATTTCACCAGCAACCGCTCCGGCAACAAGGGTCGTGGCAACGTGACGGTCAGCCCCAGCAGCAGGAAAGACAGCGTCTTGCCATGCCCGTCGAGATTGAGCGCGCCGTTGACGCCGCCCTGAAGTACGTCGTCGATCACCAGGTTCATGCCGGCCAACCCCGGCATCGGATAGCGCCGCACCCGACTCGCGCCACGGTAAGCGAATAGCGCCAATACCCGCGGCTCGGTGATCTGTTCGAGCAATGTCGCATAATGACGAGGATCGTAGGCGAAAAGCGATAGATTGAGACGATCGCCCTTGTCGCCGGCGCGGGAGTGGGCGAGCTGGTGCAGCGTGACGGTGACGCCACCGCCCCCGTCGTGCGCTGCGTCGAGTGCGGTGTCACTCATGGGTGGCATCCTCGTAGAGCGAGGCGCGGGCCGTGACATCGTCGCGCCTGACCAGGAACGACGCGGTGTGCACGCGGCGCTGAAAGTGCCGTCGGACCCCGCCGCCGCCGGCGGGACCGGCGCAGTACAAGGCCAACAGCTCCTGGGTGGCGCGTTCGACCCAGCGCCGCTCGGCATGTTCGCAGGCCAGCCGCACTCTATAGTCGCCTGCCGGGTCGGTGGGCCGGCACTGGCGGCGCAGATGGCCCGAATCGTCGTCGAAGACACTCGTGTGACCGATGATGTCCAGTCGCGTGCGCAGCTCGGCGGGTGCCCTGAAGCGCAGCCGTTCCTGCAACACCGACACCGCCAGACGCGCCCGGGCCAGCGCGTTGGGCCCCGCGTAGGAAATCTCGGCTTCGCCCTGCCATCCGCCGTCGTAGCACACCGTGGTCTTGAGCCGGGCCGGTGCCGGCTTGCCCCGGATGCCGAGGACCTCGACCCGGTCCCGCCCCAGTTCGTTGATCACGACATGGGTCAGATCGACGACCACGTCGGGCGTCAGGTAGTGCGCCGGATCGTGCACTTCGTAGAGCAGTTGTTCCTTGACGGTGCGCGCATCGATGCAGCCGCCGGTACCGGCCGGCTTGGTGATGACCAGCCGGCCATCCGCCTCGACCTCGATGATCGGATAGCCAAGGGTCGCCAGTTCGGCGACCTCCTTGAGCCCCGGGTCGGCGAAGTAGCCGCCGCTCACCTGCGCCCCGCATTCCCCCAGGTGACCGGCCATCATCCCCGCGGCGAGCCGATCCCAATCGTCCCATGCCCAGCCATGGTGGCGAACCAGAGGCGCCAGAAACAGCGCCGGATCGGCGACTCGGCCGGTCACCACCACATCGGCGCCCTGCTCGAGCGCCTGCACCAGTGCCGCCGCGCCCAGGTAGACATTCGCCGAAATCAGCGACTCGCCCGTCGGCAGCGTGCGCGTCTCGGCTTCCCAGGGTTCGAGGTCGAGGGACTCGAGCCGGTCGCGTACGTCGTCGCCGTGAACCCGGCCGATGCGCAGCCCATCGCAGCCCTGATGCGCGGCCAGCTCCCCGACCACACGGCAGGCGCCAGCGACATTGGCGGCACCGAAGTTGCCGAGAATGGCGATTCCGTGGCGCTGGCAGTCGGCCAGGACCGGCTCCAGCAACTCCTCGAGCAATGGTTCGAAGCCGGCCTGTGGATCCTCGCGCATCGCCCGATGGGCGGCCGCCAGCGTGCGCTCTCCCAGCGTCTCGAAGATCAGCGCGGCAGGCTGTCCGCGCCGGATCAGCTCCGCGACCACGGGCGTCGCCGCATCGGTACGATCGCCGGAAAACCCGGCTCCGCTACCCAGTAGGAAGCTCATGGCCGCCGCTCCCCGGGCGGCTCACACACCGCACCCAGCGTGTCGTCCGATAGCGGCCGGCGACTACGCTGGCGCGCGTAGAGAACGCCAAGCGCCAGCACTGATGCCAGCGTGCTCGCCCAACCCGGAGTCAAGGCCAGGGCAACGACGACCAGCAACGCCAGGACGTCAAGCGCCCGGCTTCCGGTCAGCGCGGTGCGCGCCATCAGGGTGGCGAAGGCGATCACGAAGACCGTGCCCTGAACCGCCGCCAACAGGATGTCGAGCCACCCTCCGAAGCCGGCCAGCGAGGGATAGATCAACAGCAGGAAAGGGATCACGTAGATCGCCGCGGCCAGGCGCATGGCCTCGCCGGCCGCCGGCAGCCAATTGGTCTGGGCGATCCCCGCGCCGACGAAGACCGCGACACACACCGGCGGCGTGATCACCGACAGCGTCGCGAAGTAGAAGACGAACAGGTGAGCAATCAGCGGCTCGACGCCGATCTCGGTCAGCGCCGGCGCCAGCACCGACGCGACCAGCACATAGGCCGCCGTGGTGGGGATCCCCATGCCGAGAATCAAGCACACGCCGCCGACGATGAGCGCCACCAGAAACAGCGATTGACCGCCCAGGTCGACGATCAATCCGGCCAGGGTCACGCCGATCCCGGTCAAGCCGATCATCGCCACCAGTATCTGCGCCCCGGCCAGCAGCGCGCCGATGATCACCATGCCCTTGCCCGCGTCGATCAAGCCCGCGAGCAGCTTGGCCGCGACGTCGCGCAGCCCGGCGCCGCCGGCCAATGCGAAGCCGGTATAACTGACCACGGTCATCAGGATCCCGAAGAAGGCCGCCGTCTGGATCGAGCGGCCACTGAGCACCCCGTAGAAAAGCCCGCCGAGCGCAGCGAGTACCGGCACCAGCCGGCCGGGGCGCAGGACATCCCGCCAGGCCGGCAGTTCGTCTTCCGGAACGACCCGCAATTGACGGCGTCTCGCCACCAGATGGATGGTCAGGAACACGCCCAGATAGAACAGGATCGCCGGCAACAGCGCGGCCAGCGCAATACGCACGTAACTCTCGCCGAGGATCTCGGCCATGATGAAAGCCGCCGCGCCGAGGATCGGCGGCGCCACCTGGCCGCCCGTCGAAGCCACGGCCTCGACCCCGGCGGCGAAGGGCGCCGGGTAGGACAGCCGCTTCATCATGGGGATGGTGAAATTGCCGGTGGTCGCGACGTTGGCCACCGCGCTGCCGCTGACCATGCCGAACAGTCCCGAGGCGACCGTGGCCACCTTGGCCGCCCCGCCCGGCGAGCGCCCGCTGATGCGCAGGGCCAGGTCCATGAAAGCCTGACCGCCGCCGGTGTGCAACAGCAGACAGCCGAACAGCACGAAGGCAGCGATCGTCGTCGCCGCCACGCCGACCAGCATGCCCCAGACGCCCAGATCGCCGAGATAGAGCGTTTCGGTGACGAAGGCCAGGCCGAAGCCGCGATGCCCCAGCGCGCCGGGTATCAGCGAGCCGAAGAAGGCATACGCCAACCCGACCAGCACCAGCAGTGGGAAGATCGCCCCGATCGCGCGACGCGACAGATCAAGGATGGCGATCAGCAGTACGCCGAGCATAGCCATGTCCCAGGGTGTGGCCCAGGGCAGCTCGGTCAGGATCCGCTGATGATTGAGGACGACGTAACCGCATGCCACGCTGACCCCGACGGCCAGCGCCAGATCGATGACCACGCCCAGGGGGCGCCAGCGGGTGCCTGCCGCCAGCGGATAGAGCGTCAATCCCAGCAGCACCACCAGGGCGAGAAAAAGCCCGCGCTGGACCAGGCTGGCAAAGGGCCCCACCGCCGAGGTGTAGAGAATCAGTCCACCCAATGCCAGGGCCAGGGCCGTGGTCAGCCAATTGCGCACGTCGAGTTGCATCTCGCTGTTCACTCGACCGGCTTCAGGGCGTCGGGAATCTCAAGCCCCTGCTCACGATAGTAGCGGGCCGCACCGGCATGCAGCGGCACGCTGCCCACCTTCAGGGTCATCTGCGCCATGTCGGCGCCCTTGATCGCGGAGAAGGCATTGGCCTGCGGTCCGGGGTTTTCCATCACCGCCTTGACGATCTGGTAGGCGGTTTCCTCGTCGAGATTGGGGGTTGCGTGCACCGCCACGCCGAACGCCCAGGTCTTGTAGGCGGGGACGCCCTCGGCGGCACCGGCCGGCACGTCGACGACGGCCACCTCGGGCATCTGTTCGCGTAGCGTCGCCGCCTGAGCGTCGTTCAGCCCGAGTACGGTGATCGGCGTGAAGGTCGCGATGTCCATGGTCGATCCATCGAGGCGATCGCCGACGCCGGACTTGACGTAGCCGGCGATGCGGCCGTCCTTGATGGCGCTGACTACATCGCTGGTCGATCCTCGAACGTAGTCGGGCTCGATGCCCAGCGCCTGCATGACCGCTTCGGTGGTGGCCTCGGTCGCCGAACCGGTGATCCCCGGGTTGAGACGCACACCGTCTAGACCGGCGAGCTTGCTGACCCCGGCGTCCTCGCGCAACACCACGTTCTGGGGGGCCACGGTATAGACCCACAGCAGCCGGCTATCGACGGCTCGTCCCTCGAATTCGCCCAGCCCCTGGTAGGCTTGGTAGCCGCTATTGGTCGTCACCAGACCCAGATCGACCTGATCGCGGCTCAGCCGGCGCAAGTTGTCGACCGTGGCCCCGGTTTCGGCCACCGAGGAACTGACTCCCTCGACCTGATCGTTGATGATCTGATTGACGGCCACGAAATAGCTGTAATGGCTCGATGAACTTGACGTCGAGCCGATCAGCAGACGTTGCTCGGCGTGACTGACGGAACTGAATGCAAGCATGGCCAGGCTGGCCGCTGCCGCGGTGAGTAGCGTTTTCATGGTTGGCTCCGTGGGCCGCATGGGCCCTTGTTGTTGATAGGGGTCGGGAAGGCTTCGCCTCCCCGCCCTCCGAACCGTGCGTGCGGTTCTCCCGCACACGGCTCTCCAGTCGATGGTTTCAACATCGTGATTGGCTCGCTTGCTGCCAGGCTTC
>NZ_JAIRBP010000054.1:0-11640 GCF_021151495.1 Halomonas sp. IOP_31
AAGCCTGGCAGCAAGCGAGCCAATCACGATGTTGAAACCATCGACTGGAGAGCCGTGTGCGGGAGAACCGCACGCACGGTTCGGGCGGGGAGGCGAAGCCTTCCCGACCCCTATCTCGATCTGGGTATTTCTGTGGTCGGCGCCTGACCGATCGGGGATACGGAAGACCATCTCCGGCGTCCGGCTATGCAGCGTCAGGCGGTTACCCAGCAAGGATTGCTTCATTTCCCGGTAGCCCAGTTCGATTTCCCAGCGATGGCCGTAAAGATCGACGATATCCGCCGCCGGAAAGCGCAGCGGGTCGATCATCGAGGTCAGGATCTGGACCTCCTTACCGTTCACCTTGCGCCGTAACAGACGCGCCGTCATCGTCGCCGGCAAGTCCGGCCATTTCTTGCGGGCCTGAGGCGAGGTCGTCAGGGTCACCAGGCGATCTTGCCGCCCCAACGAGCGTTCTTCCTGATACTGCGTACCCTTCTTCAGCGGAATAAGCCAATGGCGTTGCTCGCCGGCGCTCTGCCAGGCATGCAGCAGACCCAGCGAATAGAACCCTCGGTCAAACAGGGTCAGAGAGTGATCCGGGGTGCTGGCGATGAGCTCGGGCGTCAGTTCCATTTCACTGCTCGCCACACTGTCGAAGACCGAGCCCGTCAATAGATGGCTGGTCAGCTCCATCTGGCACACCATGCGAATCTGCGGATAGCTCGCCTCCCCCTGGGCATTGGACGTGCGCGCGAAGGCCGTCTGATTCTCGGGGGAGTCGGGGGTGCGCCAGACCACGCCATCAACGCCCAGCAGCGTCAGGCCACACCAGTGAGGATGCGGCGTCTGTTGGTGCCACAGGGCCTGGGTCTGCTCGAAGACCCGTTTGACGGGCCCGATTCCCAACCGTTGACGTGCCTTCACCACGGCGCTGGGCGCGACGAAGGGGCGTTTGCCGGGCAGCATGATGTCGAGGTGATTGACGATCTGTCCCATCGGAATATGCCGAAACAAGGCCATCCCGACCACGGCCCAGACCACCATGTCCAGGGGCAGGCGACGCTTGCGCAGTGTGGCCACGCCGGCTTGCTCAAGACAGGTGTCAATCAGTTCGGGAGAGAGCACCTCGGAGAGGCTGGAGAAATCCTCGGGTGCCGCCTTGGCAATGGCATCAATGGCGTCGCTGAAATGCATGGGTCGTCCCGTGTCAGTGGATCTGACACGGGACGATCTCATCCTCATCATCAGCTTATAGAGAATAGGCTTAACTGACTGGCATTACTCGATTCGGGCGGTTTTTTTATGCGTGGTGCGCCAGGCATGGCGCGCAGGGCCTGACTGGCGCTGCTCCGGAGGATGGCGCCTCGGGATGACCTGGGGGAAAGTCCCCTATGCCCCTGATAGCGGGAACCGTTAGCCGAACGGCAAGGGTGTCCACTGCGAGGCGGAATCTGAAGGAAGCCCGAGGCAAGGTCGCGCGTCTTGCCCGGGCGGCCTGTTCGTCTGCCACTGGCTACCGGCACCATGAGGTGCCGGGATGGGCGAACAGGTGTCAGCAGAGGCCATAGGAGGCTCCCTAACCAAGAGCTGAAAAGCTGAACCTGTCACGAGTGGATAGTTGGCCGCTCTCTGATGTGGACGAGCAGAAACGTCTTCGCCCAAGGAGGATGGTCCACCTACGCTTGCTCAACGACATGTATGGCATGCCAGACCTGGCTGGGCTTGGCGCCGTCGCGTTCGTAGTCGGCACAGGTATCGTGGCGGATGAGCTCGCTGGCACGGCAGGTCACTTCCAGCCATCCCTCGCGCTGCGCGGTCTGCCAGCGTACGGGCACGCTCAGCCGGTGAGCGTCGACCCGCCTGGCTTCGCCTTTCACACTCACTCCGCCGCGCATTCCCCGCTTTTCCAGCCACGCTAGCGCGGCGACCTGGGCACATTGCTCGGGCGGCGTCAACGTCGAGTCGCCGCGATAGCAGGGCAGGTAGGGGCGATCCTCGGCCTCGGCCTGCAACAGGCGCGGGATATCGTCGGCGGCGAGGCGGCCGTACTTGCGCAGTGCCGGGAAGACCATGACGCTGGCGGCCAGCCGACAGCCACCCAGGTGGGAACTCTCCCAGACCTCGAAGGGGTAGGCATGCTGCTGCGCGGCGCTGGCCAGCGCCTTGTAGCTGCGGTAACCGAACTTGGCGCAGCATTTGTCCTTTTTGCCGTGGGTGCAGCAAAGAATCAGCGACCCCTCGACGCGGCCGGCCCGCCAGCGTTCAAGCGACCTTCCTTCGACGAAGGCATGCAGCAGCTCGGCCAGTTCCTCCCTCTTTACGTCGTACGTCCGACACTCCGGCATCAGCACCACCCGGTGCCGGTGGCTCGGCTGCTCCCGGCGGTGAATCAGGTTGACCCGTCGTCCGCCGTCGGCGATGGCGTCGAGCAGAGTCAGCACACCTTCGGGCATGTCGCTGGCCTGGCGCAGGTTGCGCAGCCACTTGGCCCGCGGCCAACTGATTAGCATGTTGCGTGTGGCATGCGCGGCGGTGCCCACCAGCGGGTCGCCGATCTCGGCGCTCTCGATGGCACAGAATTGTCTGGGGGCGGCGGTCATCGGCGACTCATCGTGGTAACGGGGTGGTCAGCCATGCGCGACCCCGGACACCACCTGAGGGATGGGTGTCGTGCCCGTCAGACTGGGCACGCAGAGCAGGCGCCGGGTATGCGGATCGCGAATGACATGCGCATCGAGATCGAAGACTTGCTTGAGGTGGGCACTGGTGAAGACCGTTTCCGGTGGCCCGCTATGCTCGATGCGGCCTTGGCGCATCATCACCAGAATGTCGGCATAGGCCGCGGCCAGGTTGAGGTCGTGCAGTACCACTAGCAGCGTGCGTCCTTTGTCGTGGGCGAGCCGAACCAGCAACTCCAGCAGGTCGACCTGAACCTTCAGATCGAGAAAGGTCGTCGGCTCGTCGAGCAGGACCAGGTCCGTCTCCTGGGCCAGGATCATGGCGATCCAGCAGCGCTGGCGCTGTCCGCCGGAGAGCGCGTCGACACTGCGCTCGGCAAAGTCCGTGACATCGGCATAGGCCATCGCCTCGCGGATGGCGCGAGCATCCTGCTTGGCATCCTGCTGCCATAGCCGCTGATGGGGAAAGCGCCCCATGCCGACCAGTTGCCTGACCGTCAGTCCCTCCGGTGCGGATGGGCCCTGCGGCAGGATGCCCAGGCGCTGTGCCACCTCGCGGGTATTGCGGCGGTGGATATCCTTGCCATCGAGACAGACACGTCCGGCACTGGGCGTCAGCGTGCGCGCCAGCGTCTTCAGCAGCGTCGACTTCCCGCTACCGTTCGGGCCGAGCAGCACCGTCAGCTTGCCCTCGGCCACCGCCAGGTCGACGCCGTCGAGTACGTGTCGGGATGCATACCCGGCACGCAGGGCTTCGCCCGTCAGTCGCGGCGGCTTGGCAGGTGTCGAGGGCATTTGAGTTGGCTCGTTGGTCAGGTTCCTAGGCCCGAAGAACCGTAAGCCAAAAAATTCTCATTTTCAACGTCTAAACGTCCTCTATCTGGCCTATTCAGAACCATGGGGTGTCAGGCCATGGCGAACGGATTGCTCGGTGAACATGGACAGGTTTTTTATTAATGATTAGAATAATGATTCGCATTTGCATAATGACTTTTGTCATCGACCCAGCACAACAGCCAATTACAGCTTCGCAACGTGATTAGTCAGGGTGACGCGGATTCACAGGCCAATGGGCGCCAGAAGCCGACGGCGGAAAAGCCACCGACGAGGACAGGGGCTTTCGTCGACGGCACGGCCGGCTACCGGGCAGGTGAGTCTTTAAAAGGACGCATTCTTGCGGAGGCCATATGAGCTACGCCCGTTTCTCTCGTTTACCCGGCGAGACGAGCCGACATGCATCGACGCATGCATTGCTGAATTGCATCATCAAGGAAGTGGCAATACCCCATGACACGCTGTCCTATCGATGGCCAGCCCAGCGGGAAGGCCTGCCGGAGCAGCTGCATGGCACGCCACTTGAGATCGAATGGTCGGCATCGCTTTCGCTGTTCGTGATGGTGGACCGGCGCTCGGTCATCGGCAGCCACTTCTACCTCTCCGATGCCTACATTCGGGAGGCGGGAGCCCCAAGCTGGCACGTCCCCGGGATAGCGGAATTGGTCTCCGCGCTGCTGGAACACTGTCAGTGGCATGACGGTAGGCTCAATCAAGAGTTATGCGATCAGGTCGTGCAGAGCCAGGACGTCATGACGACGATCGTCGCCCACGCCGTCGAACAACCGAGGCTGCATCCGCTGGCGGATTATCGCCGCAGTGAGCAGGGGCTGTGGTTCGGCCACCCCAATCATCCCACGCCCAAGGCCAGGCAGTGGCCGCCCCATCTGCTGCAGGACAAGCCTGCCTACGCGCCGGAATTCTGCGCCACCACGGCCCTGCACCAATTCTCCTTTCCCGTGGCCGGGCTGAGTGTTCAGGCCAATCGCTTGAGTGCCCTGGACGTGCTGCCGCATGTGGCGGACCAGAGCCGTGCCGAGGATGGCGATCGTGTCGTGCTCAGCATGCATCCGGTGCAAGCCGATCTTTTCCGCCAGGATGCCCGGGTGGCGGCGTTGATCGGGGACGGCGTCATCGGCGATCTCGGACAGAGCGGCTGGCGCGCCGCGCCCACCGTGTCCATGCGCACCTGGTACATCGAGGGACATCCCTGGTTCCTCAAGGGATCGCTCAATGTGCGCATCACCAACTGTGTGCGTAAGAACGCCTGGTACGAGCTGGAGAGTACGCTGGTCATCGACCGCATTATGCATCGGCTCGACCAACAGCAGGATGCGGCCCTGGAAGGGCTGTGTGTGGCACAGGAACCAGCCACGGTGCACTGGGCACCGGCCGCGGGCATTGATGCCGACAGGCGTTGGTTCCGGGAGCAGACCGGCATGATCCTGCGGGAAAATTTCTGCGAGCGCTTCTCGTCCGAGCGCTGCCTGCTCAGCGCGACGCTGTTTGCGCGAGATGCCCAGCTGGCGCCCATGGTGCTGTCCTTCCTCGACAGGGCGTCGCTTGCCGGTGGAGGCGACACCCTGCCGTCGGAAGGCCGCGTCCGGCAGTGGTTCCAGGCCTACCTGGGTACGCTGGTGGCGCCGGTCATGGGGCTGTTCTTCCGCCACGGCATCGTCATGGAGCCCCATTTGCAGAATTGCGTGCTGATCCATGACGACGGCATGCCCCGGCAGATGCTGCTGCGTGACTTCGAAGGGGTCAAGCTGACCAGCGACAAGGGCGTGGACTGGCTCGCCGGGGAGTCACTGCACCCCCGCGTCAAGGAGTCGATGACCTACCGCCGTGAGCGGGGCTGGAACCGTATCGCCTATTGCCTGCTCGTCAATCATGTCGCCGAGGCGATCCTGGCGCTGAGCTGGCAGCGCCCGGCCCTTGGCGATGCGCTGTGGCAGGACACCCTGGACGAGCTGCGTCGCGTGCGACAGAACCTGGGCACGTCGGCCCCCGAGCTGGATGCGCTGTTGGCGGGAGGCGACCTACCCTGCAAGACCAACTTCAAGCTACGGCTGATGGCCCAGGCGGACCGGCAGGCGCAGTACGTGTCGTTGCCCAACCCCTGGCGCGTCACCCAGGCCATGGGCAGGGAGGTGGCCTATGGCTGAGCGTCTCTCGATTTCCGAGCACATGATTCCCGACCACATCCTCGCCGCCATTGCCTCGCATCGCCGGGCGTGTCGCGAGCCCATGGCGGCATTCTTCTATGACCTGCCGGCGCTCGCCGCGCACGGCCGCGCCATGCAGGCGGCATTGCCAACCGGCGTCGAGCTCTACTATGCGATCAAGGCCAACAGCGAGGCGGCCATCATCGATACGCTGGCGCCCGTCGTGGATGGGCTGGAGCTGTCGTCCGGCGGCGAAATCGCGCGGGCCTGCGCCTGTTCGACGCCGCGCCCCTGGGTGCTCTCCGGACCGGGCAAGCTGGATTCCGACATGCGTGAGGCCATGACGCGAGGTGTCGAGGCCTTTCATGTCGAAAGCCTTGGCGAAATCGCCCGCTTGCAGACGATCGCAGCGTCGCTGGATCACCTGCAGGCCGTGCTGCTGCGCATCAATCCTGCGCTGCCCGCGGATATCTCCAGCCGCCTGAGAATGGCCGGCACCGCCACGCCGTTCGGCATCGATGAGGCGCAACTGGCTGACGCTGTGCGAGCGGTGGATGACGCCTCGAACCTGACCCTGGTCGGCTTTCATATTCACGCCATGTCGCACCAGACCTGCGAGCAGCGACACCAGCGGCTGCTGGCGTCCTATCTGGAGCGCTGGCCCCGGTGGCGAGCGTTGACGCGCCATCCCGAGCGGGTCACACAGCTCAACGTGGGCGGCGGTATCGGTGTGAACTATCTCCAACCATCCGAGCAGTTCGACTGGCCTGGCCTGTGTCAGGCCCTGGGAGAGCGTCTTGAGGCCATGCACGAACCACCGCTGGTGCGCTTCGAGATCGGCCGTTTCCTCTCGGCCTTCTGCGGCTATTACGTGATCGAGGTGCTCGATACCAAGGTCAGCCATGGGGAGGGCTTCCTCGTCTGTCGAGGCGGCACCCACCATTTCCGTCTGCCCGCGGCCCAGGGGCACGATCACCCGGTCATTCACCTGCCCCGCGACCCCGAGCGGGCGAGCGAGGGCGAGCGTCAGTCCTGGACCGTGGTGGGTCAGCTCTGTACCCCCAAGGACGTGCTGAGCCGCCGCCAGGAGCTGCAGGGGGTGGCGGTGGGCGACCTGTTGGTGCTGCCGTTGGCCGGTGCCTATGGCTACAACATCTCTCACGCGGACTTCCTGTGCCACCCGCGTCCCGAGCAGATCTTCGTCCGCGGCTCTCGCAACTGCCGCGAGAGCCGCGAGCTCGAGACGCGAGGCCAGCGGCACGCCGAGTCGGTGGGCTGAGCCGATGTTCTGACCGAGGCGCTTCGCCGATCCATTTTCCAAGTTTGAAGGTACATCATGTCATCACAGGAACGTGTTCTGCCGCCGGTCGCGGCAATCGAGGGGGATCCCGACGCTCCGATATCCATTTCCACGCCGTTCGCTTCCCTGGCGCACTGGCGGCATCACACCCGTATCGAGCAGCGCGTCGTCGGCCAGCTGCTGCAGACCCTGCTCTACGAGGACGTGCTTCCTTATGAGGTCGTCGCCGAGCCGGAGGCCGATATCGCCGGTACCATGCTATTCACCCTGACGCTGGGCAAGCGTCGCTATCGGGTGAGCGGCTGGCAGTGCCACAGCTTTCAACTGATCCGCCTCGCGCATGCCACCCTGGTGGTCGAGGGCCCGGCGGGCTCGCCGGAGTCGGTAAGCCTGCAGCGGTTCATAGAGGATCTCGAGGCGGCGCTGGGCGCTGTGGCGATCCAGCCCGGTTTTGTCAATGAACTGACACAGACCCTGATCAAGGACGTGCAGTCATCCGCCTGGCCGGTGCCCTATAACGAGACACCGCAGACGCTGGATGCCGATGCCCTGGAGCAGTATTTCACCGATGCGCACAGCTACCACCCCTGCTACAAGTCACGACTCGGCTTCTCCCTAAGGGACAATCAGCGTTATGGGCCGGAGTTCGCCCAACCGCTGCGGGTAGGGTGGCTGGCCGTGCCGACGCGCCTGGCGCATCAAGGAGCCATCAGCGGCGTGGCGCTTGCCGAGCGGATCGCGAAGGACGTCGGACCGCGCGTGCTGGCGAGCCTGGACGACTACCTCGCGCAGCGCCAACTGGCGCGGGACGACGTCGTGCTGATGCCGGTGCATCCCTGGCAGTGGGAAAACGCGCTGGTTGCGGTGCTATACCCGGAGCTTGCCAGCGGTGAGATCGCCCTGCTGGGCGAGGGTGAGACGACCTATACCGCGCAGCAGTCGATTCGTACCCTGGCCCCGCGAGACACGTACCAGCCGTATCTCAAGCTGGCGATGAGCATCACCAATACGTCCAGCACGCGCATCCTGGCGCGCCACACCGTCACCAACGGGCCGATCATCACCCAGTGGCTGCAGCGGCTCATCGACACCGACGCCACCGCCAGGGCCGCGGGGTTCGTGATTCTCGGCGAGGTGGCCGGCGTGGCGCTGGACGAGCGGGCCTTTCCTGATACCCGTTACAACGACGTGTACGGCAAGGTCGGCGCCATCTGGCGCCAGAACGTCGGCGAGTTTCTGGAGGACGGCGAGCGGGCCGTGCCCTTCAATGGGCTGAGCCAATTCACCCGAGACGCCGAGGGGGCGCCTGGCGTCCCCTTCATCGCGCCTTGGGTGGAGCGCCACGGGCTGGAAGCCTGGACCCGGCAGCTCGTGGATGTCGCCACCCTGCCGATCATTCACCTGCTGTTCGCCGAGGGCGTGGGAATGGAATCCCATGGCCAGAACATCGTGGTCATCCATCGCGATGGCTGGCCGCTCAGGGTGGCATTGAAGGATTTCCATGACGGCGTGCGCTTCAGCACGGCGCATCTGGCACGCCCCGAGCTGGCCCCGGCTCTGGAGCCCGTGCCCGAGCGTCATGCCGCCCTCAACCGCAACTCCTTCATCGTCACCGATGACCCGGAAGCGGTCCGCGACTACTCCTGCGATGCCTTCTTCTTCATCGCCTTGGCGGAGATGGCGATTTTCCTACACCGGCATTTCGGCCTGGACGAGTCGCTGTTCTGGGCCATGACGGCGGAGGCGATCAAGGCCTACCAGCGCGCCCATCCGCAGCACGGCGATCGCTACCGATGCTTCGACGTCTTCGCGCCCCGCTGGGAGGTGGAAGCCCTGGCCCGCCGTCGCCTGTTCGGCGACGGCGACCCCCAGGTCAAGCACGTCCCCAATCCGCTGGCCCCCTTCGCGCCGGGCGAGGAGGCGTCATGCTGAGGACCAACCGACTGAAGCGGGCGCTGACCGAAGGCAGGAAGGTCCACGGGATCATGGCTTCCCTGCCCACGGCCGCCTCCATCGAGCTGATCGCCGAGGCGGGCTTCGACTTCGTGGTGATCGACACCGAGCACGTGCTGATCAACCCGGAAACCGTCGAGCACATGATCCGCACCGCCGAGAGCTACCAACTGACGCCCCTGGTACGGGTGGCGGACGCCGACCCCAAGACCCTGCTGCGCCTGCTCGACGGCGGCGCCCAGGGGATCGTGCTGCCCAACGTGGAGGACGCCGAGACCCTCGAACGTGCCGTGGCCGCCTGCAAGTACGCGCCGGAGGGCGAGCGCAGCCTCAATGCCGGGCGGCCCGGCGCCTTCGGCAAGGACTCCCTGGCAGACTACGTCGTCCAGGCCAACCGGGAGATCATGGTGGTCGCCATGATCGAGAGCCGCCAAGGTGTGGCGCAGATCGAGGCGATCTGCGCGGTGCCAGGCCTCGACATGGTGCTGGAGGGAGCGGCGGATCTGTCCCAGTCCCTGGGCGTGACCTGGCAGACCGGCCATCCCGACGTCGTCCAGGCTTTGGAGGCGGTTCAGCGTGCGGCGAGCGAGCATCGCATTCCCTATTGCGCCTTTCTGCGTCACGCGGAGGCCAAGGCCGGGTGGCAGGCGCGTGGCGTCAGCGCCTTCATACTGGGCGATGAGCGGGGCATCGCCTTTCGCGCCCTGCAGCGGGCGCTCGGCGAGGCCAGGGCGCCGGTAGAGAGCGGGGCCCGGGCGCCGGTAGACGGCGAGTCACAGGCGCCGCGAGAGAGCGAGGCCACCCGCTCATGAGGTCACCGATGGCTAATGTTTCCTTTCCTTCTCATCGATCGAGCGATGACGCCTCGCCCGACCGTACCGACACCGCTATTCCCGACACTTCGATGGAGTGCACGACCATGAAAACCCTTGATGCCCAGCGCCATGCCGAGGCGCAGATCCTACAGTCACTGGTGGACGGTCTGCTGGTCGAGGGCCTGCTGGATGACCTTGACGCGGCCTGGCTGGTTGCCACCGAGGCCGACGACTGGCTCACCCGACTGCCGGTGTTCCAGGAGGCCCACTGCGGCAACCCTTCGCAGCGCTTCTGGCACTGGTGGCAGGACCCGCAACACAGCATCGTCATGCTGCTGCAGCCCGGCATCACCCAGGCGTGGGAAAAGGTGTCTCAAACTCCGGTGATCGTGAGGCATCACCAGCGCGGGGAGTGGGCGTCACTCGACCCCGTCGCCTTCATGTGCCGGATCTTCGCTGCCGTGACGGATAGCGACGAGCAGGCCCTGGAGCAGGGACAGCAAGTGTTCCTCAAAGCGCTTGCCGACAGCCTCTGGCAGGCCGCCAGTTCCATGGGGCACCGAGTGGAGACGCGCGACCTGCCGGGGCGCGACACTGCCGAGCACTTCGCGATCATGGAGCAGTGGGCGTCCTTGCTCGACCGGCCCTATCATCCCACGGCTAAGGCCAAGCAAGGGCTCAGCGAGGCTGAGTATCGCGCCTACATGGCCGAGTTCAACGCCCCCATCCGGCTGCGCTGGGTTGCGATGGCCCGCGACCAGGTGATGACCGGCGCCGGCGTCGGCAAGGATTGCCCCGTGGCGGTGCAGTGGCTCGCCGGTGACGAGACTCGCCGAGCCCTGGAGGATGAGCTGACGTCGCGCGGCCTGGCCCGGAGCCACGTCGCCATTCCCGTGCACCCCTGGCAGCACGAGCATGCGCTTCCCCATTGGCTGCAAGCGGCCTTTGCGGCGGGAGACTGCGTCTCGCTGGTGACGGTCACGGAGCCTTGGCTGGCGACCTCGTCGCTGCGCTCGCTGGCTCCGACCACGGCGAGCCCGCACTTTCTGAAACTGCCGATGGCCATCCATTCGCTCGGCACCTCGCGCTACCTGCCGGCGGTCAAGATGTTCAATGGCGATCTCAGCGCCCGCCTGCTGCATCAGGCCAAGGAGAAGGATGCCCGGCTTGCCGAAGCGCTCTACCTGTGTGACGAAGGCAAGTGGTGGGCCTACATGCCGAAGGGGGCGACGCTGTTCGACGAGGCGCCGCGGCATCTGTCCGCCATGGTGCGCAGCTATCCCAGTGCACTGCTGGACGACCCGGGCGTGCGTCTGGTGCCCATGGCCACGCTGGGAACACCGCTGCCGGGGGGCGAGCATCACGTATTCGACGACTGGCTGGCACAGCGCGGCATGCCGGCCAGCCCCGCTTCGGTGCAGGCGCTGTTCGGCGAGTTGTGCGACAGTTTCTTCGACATCAACCTGCGCATGTTGCGGCTCGGCATGCTGGCGGAAGTGCATGGCCAGAATGCCGTGCTTATCTTCAAGGAAGGGCGGTGCCACGGGCTGCTGCTGCGCGATCATGATTCTCTGAGGATCAGTGTCGCGCGCCTCGAGCAGCACGGCATGCAGGACCCTTGCTACTGCATCAAGCCCGGCCACGCCAATACCCTCTATCACGACAGTCTCGAGGCCCTGCTGTTCTGGCTGCAGACCCTGGCGATACAGGTCAATCTGCGGGCGATCATCGACACCTTGGCGGATCACTACTCGCTGTCGCGCCATGATCTTTGGCGGGAGATGGCCGCCCGCCTAGCCTGAATATTGCACCATTGGCGCGAGTTCGGCCTGCTGAGTGATCAGGCCAGCTCTTCATGCTGGATTCAGCAAGAATCGGTCACGTTTTGATCAATTACCCAGCGTCGAGACACA
>NZ_JAIRBP010000055.1:0-11550 GCF_021151495.1 Halomonas sp. IOP_31
CGGCTAGTACTTCCCCTTGCCGGGCGTACAGGGGACTTTCACCCCCAAGTCATCCCGAGGCACCACCCTCGGGAACAGCGCCACTCAGGCGCTGCGCGCCATGCCTGGCGCACACGAAAAACGCCCCAACCGGGGCGTCGTATGCGTGCAGTAAAGACCCCGGGCGGCCGGCCAGCGGCGACCGTCCGGGTAGCGCTCACTCGATCAGCGGCACCAGCGTGTCGATGCTGGACTTGGCATCGCCGTAGAGCATCCGGGTGTTGTCCTTGAAGAACAGCGGATTCTCGATGCCCGAGTAACCGGTTCCCTGGCCGCGCTTGCAGACGAACACCTGCTTGGCCTCCCAGACCCGCAATACCGGCATGCCGGCGATGGGGCTGTTGGGATCTTCCTGGGCGGCCGGATTGACGATGTCGTTGGAGCCGATGACGATCACCACGTCGGTCTCGGCGAAGTCTTCATTGATCTCGTCCATCTCCATGACGATATCGTAGGGCACCCTGGCCTCGGCGAGCAACACGTTCATGTGCCCGGGCAGACGCCCCGCCACCGGGTGAATGCCGAAGCGCACCTGCTTGCCGGCGCTGCGCAGCTTGCGCACCAGCTCGCTGACGGCATTCTGCGCCTGGGCCACCGCCATGCCGTAGCCGGGCACGATGATCACGCTGTCGGCGTCGTTCAAGGCGCTGGCCACCCCATTGGTGTCGATGGCCACCTGCTCGCCCTCGATCTCCGCAGCCTCGCTCTGCTTGGCCCCGAAGCCGCCGAGGATCACGTTGATGAAATTGCGGTTCATCGCCTTGCACATGATGTAGGAGAGGATCGCACCGGAAGAGCCGACCAGCGCGCCGGTGACGATCAGCAGGTCGTTGGACAGGGTGAAACCGATCGCCGCCGCCGCCCAGCCGGAATAGCTGTTGAGCATCGACACCACCACCGGCATGTCGGCGCCGCCGATGCCCATGATCAGGTGCCAGCCGATGAAGAACGCCAGCAGTGCCAGCAGCAGCAGCGTCCAGAAGCCGGCGCCGTTGAGGTAGGCGATCGCCAGCAGCAGGCACAGCACCGCCGCGCCGGCATTCAGCCAATGCCCGCCCGGGTACTGACGCGCCTTGCCGTCGATCTTGCCGGCCAGCTTGCCGAAAGCGATGATCGAGCCGGTGAAGGTCACCGCGCCGATGAACACCCCCAGCACCACTTCGATCTGCAGGAAGGTCAACTCGGCCGGCGTCTTGGAGGCCAGCGTGGCGGCGAAGGCCGACAAGCCGTCCAGCGACTCGCCCGCGGCGCGCAAAGCCAGTACCCGGGTACGCTCCAGGTCGGCATTCCAGCCGACGAACACCGCCGCCAGCCCGACAAACGAGTGCAGCGCCGCGACCAGCTGCGGCATCTGCGTCATCTCCACCCGCTTGGCCACCACGGTACCGATGATCGCGCCGATGATCATCATCGGAATCATCAGCCAGTAGCCGCCCACCCCCGGCCCGAACATGGTGAAGAACACCGCCACGGCCATGCCGACGATGCCATACCATACGGCCCGCTTGGCCTTTTCCTGATTACTCAACCCGCCCAGCGAGAGGATGAACAGTACACTTGCCGCAATTGCCGCGGCCGAAACGAATTCATTACCCAACATTGTGTGTCCCCGCGGCTTTAGGATTTCTGGAACATGGCCAGCATCCGGCGTGTCACCAGGAAGCCACCCACGATATTGATGGACGCGACCAGCACCGAGATCCCGGCGAGCAGGCCGACCAGCCAGTTGCCGGAACCGAGCTGCAGCACCGCGCCGAGGATGACGATGCCGGAAATGGCATTGGTCACCGCCATCAGCGGGGTATGCAGCGAATGGCTGACGTTCCAGATCACCTGGAAACCGACGAAGCAGGCCAGCGCGAAGACGATGAAATGCTGCATGAACGAGGCCGGTGCAACCTGACCGAGCAACAGCATCACGGCACCGCCCACCACGAGCAGCCCCAGCTGACGCGTGGTCTGGGCCTTGAAGGCCTCGCGTTCGGCGGCCTTCTTCTCTTCCGGCGTGGGCTCCTTCTCCTTGGGTTTGGGCTTGGACGCGCCGATCGCCTTGACCTTGGGCGGCGGCGGCGGAAAGGTGATTTCACCCTCGTGGGCCACCGTGGCGCCGCGAATGACATCGTCTTCCATATCGTGAACGACCTTGCCGTCCTTTTCCGGCGTGAGATCGGTGAGCATGTGGCGGACGTTGGTGGCGTACAACAGCGAGGCCTGGGTGGCCATGCGCGACGGGAAGTCGGTATAGCCGACGACGATCACGCCGTTGTCGGTGACGATGCGCTCATCGGGCACGGTCAGATCGCAGTTGCCGCCCTTCTCGGCGGCCAGGTCGACGATCACCGAGCCGGGCTTCATGGCCTTGACCATATCCTCGAGCCACAGCTTGGGCGCGGGCTTGCCGGGGATCAGCGCAGTGGTGATGACGATGTCCACCTCGGAGGCCTGCTCGCGGAACAGCGCCAGCTGCTTTTCGCGGAACTCGGGGCTCGACGGCGCCGCGTAGCCGCCGCTTTCGGAACCCTCCTGACTCTCGTCGAAATCGAGATACAGGAATTCGGCGCCCATCGACTCGATCTGCTCGGCCACTTCGGGGCGCACGTCGAAGGCGCGCACCACCGCGCCGAGGCTGGTGGCGGTGCCGATGGCGGCGAGCCCGGCCACCCCGGCGCCGACGATCAGCACCTTGGCCGGAGGCACCTTGCCGGCGGCGGTCACCTGGCCGGTGAAGAACCGCCCGAACTGGTTACCCGCCTCGATCACCGCACGATAGCCGGCAATATTGGCGGTGCTCGACAGGGCATCCATCTTCTGCGCCCGCGAGATGCGCGGCACCATGTCCATGGCGATGACGCTGGCGCCCTTGGCGCGGCAGCGCTCGAGCATCGCCTCGTTCTGGGCCGGCCAGAAGAACGCGATCAGCGTCTGGCCCTGGCGCAGGCGGTCGGCCTCCTCCTCGGAAGGCTCGCGCACCTTGATGACGATCTCGGCCTCGCGCCACAGCGCCTCGGCGCCATCCACCACGCTGACCCCCGCGTCGCGGTAGGCATCGTCGTTGAAACCCGCCGCCACGCCGGCCCCGGACTCGACCAGGCATTCATGCCCGAGCTTCTGGATATGCTGCGCGCTCTCCGGGGTCAGGGCGACTCGCGCTTCGCCCGCGGCGCGTTCCTTGGGTGCTCCGATCTTCACGACAAACCTCCCGCCTGGCGGCGCTCACTGCGGTTCATGGCTACATTCATACGTTCAGTCCACATTCGTCTCGCTCCTTGAATCGGCCAGGAATTCCAAAACGATTTCGGTGACATAACAGACACGGGAAAACGGCAAGCGGTCAGCTTGTTTATCGCAGCCTGGCTATCAGTCTCTTCGCAAAGCACTGTAAAGATCAATAAATTATTATAAAAAACTAATTATAATCATGCACTTATGCACGTCATAATGCGCCACTTATGCAATGATAAAGTTATAAGCCAGTGATTTAAATAGTATTTTCGGAAAAAATCAAACCGTGTCTTTGAGTTATAAATGCCATAAGCAATTCGTTATTTATACCGCCCAGCCGCGAATGAAGCGCTACAGCGAGTGACATCCTCACCCACCAACGAGCATAAAGTGATTGTCGGAATCTGAGATTTTTCCGCCATCCGCAAGCGCCGGACATGAAAAACCCGGCCTGCCAGAACGGCAGACCGGGTCGGCATGGCTCAAATCGATCGCTCAGGCGGTGAGCATGGCGTTGAGCCGCTTGACGTAGGCCGCCGGATCGTCGAGATGCCCGCCTTCGGCGATGATCGCCTGATCGAGCAGGATCCGCGCCAGGTCGCCGAACGAGGCGTCGTCGGCGCTTTCCAGACGGCTGACCAGCGGATGGTCGGGGTTGAGCTCGAGGATCGGCTTGACCTCGGGCAGCGGCTGGCCGGCCGCTTCCATGATGCGCCGCATCTGGAAGCCCATGTCGTTCTCGGAGAGCACCACGCAGGCCGGCGAATCGGTCAACCGGTGAGTCACGCGGACTTCCTGGACATCCTCGCCGAGCGCCGCCTGCACGCGCTTGACCAGATCCTCCTTGGCCTTGGCGGTTTCCTCCTGGGCCTGCTTCTCCTCCTCGCCTTCGATCTCGCCGAGATCGAGATTGCCCTTGGCGACGTCGGCCAGGCTCTTGCCGTCGTATTCGGTGAGATGACTGACCAGCCACTCGTCGATGCGATCGTGGAGCAGCACCACCTCGACGCCCTTCTTGCGGAAGATCTCCAGGTGCGGGCTCGACTTGGCCGCGTTGAAGCTGTCGGCGACGATATAGTAGATCTTCTGCTGGCCTTCCTTCATGCGCGACACGTAGTCGGCCAGCGACTGATCCTGGGTCGCGCTATCGGTGTGGGTAGTCGAGAAGCGCAGCAGTTCGGCGATCTTGTCGCGGTTGGCGAAGTCTTCCGCCGGGCCTTCCTTGAGCACCGCGCCGAAGGTGTTCCAGAAGCGCTGGTAGGCGTCGTTGTCCTTGGCCAGCTTCTTGAGCATGTCCAGCGCGCGCTTGGTCAGCGCCGACTTCATCTTGTCGACCTGCGGGTCCTTCTGCAGCAGTTCGCGGGAGACGTTGAGCGACAGGTCCTTGGTGTCCACCACGCCCTTGATGAAGCGCAGGTAGAGCGGCAGAAACTGCTCGGCGTCGTCCATGATGAACACGCGCTGCACATACAGACGCACGCCCCGCGCGCCGTCGCGCTCGTAGAGATCGAACGGCGCCCGTTCGGGCACGTAGAGCAGGCTGGTATATTCAAGCTTGCCCTCGACCTTGTTGTGGCTCCAGGTCAGCGGATCGCTGAAATCGTGCGAGATGTGCTTGTAGAACGCCTGGTACTCGTCGTCGCTGACCTCGCTCTTGGGCCGCACCCACAGCGCCTGGGCCTCGTTGACGGTCTCCCAGGTGATGACCTCGCTGCCCTCGACCTCGTTGCCGTCATCGTCGGTGGCGGTCTCGGTCCTGGGCATGCGCACCGGCACGTCGATGTGGTCGGAATACTTGCGCACCAGGGCACGCAGCCGGTAATCGTCGGCGAACTCCTTGGCGTCGTCCTTGAGATGCAGGGTGATCTCGGTGCCGTGCGCGTTCATGTCGATATCGGCAACGGTGAACTCGCCCTCGCCGCGCGAGCGCCATTCGACGCCGGCTTCGCTGCCCGCGCGCCGGGTGCGCACGGTGACTTCGTCGGCGACGATGAACGCCGAATAGAAGCCCACGCCGAACTGGCCGATCAGCTTGGCGTCCTTCTGCTGTTCGCCGGAAAGCTGCTTGAGGAACTCGGCGGTGCCACTCTTGGCGATGGTGCCAAGATTGGCGATGACGTCCTCGCGGGTCATGCCGATGCCGTTGTCGCGCACCGTCACGGTGTTGGCCTCGGCGTCGTGCTCGATCTCGATGCGCAGGTCGCTGTCGCCCTCGTAGAGCGCGTCGTTGTCCAACGCCTGGTAACGCAGCTTGTCGCCGGCATCGGCGGCATTGGAAATCAGCTCGCGCAGGAAAATCTCCCGGTTGGAGTACAGGGAGTGGATCATCAAATGAAGTAGCTGCTTGACTTCGGTCTGGAAGCCAAGGGTCTCTTCATGGGTGGCGGTGGTCATTTAGCGGCCCCTCATGGTGTTGAACTCATGGTCTTGAACGACGGTTCCGTCACCGATATGGGGCCCCGGGCAGGCATTTCAAGCGTTTGCCGGCGCAAAGCGCGACAAGCTCAGCGCGGCGGCGGGCGTCGCACCGGCATGTCGATGCCCTTCCAGCGCCGATAATCGGCCAGTGCCGCGTCCACGCGGGTCAACAACCAGCCGACGATCACCACGTCGTCGAGGACCCCGACCAGCAGCAGCACATCGGGGATCAGATCGAGCGGTGAAACCAGATAGATCACCGCCAGCGCCATCCAGCCGATCGCCGACCAGGGCACCGGGCGATAGCGTCCTTTCAGGACATCGCCGCACATCGGGACGAACAGCCGCATCGCCCGCGCCATCTGCGCCAGCGCGCCGCCGCGTCTTTTGAGTCGCGCGGCGATATTCCAGGCCTTGAATCCCGCCATTTCGCTCTCTCCCCGTGTCGTGTAATACCCGCCAAGAACGCTGAACACTTGTACATGGATACCAAACAACACTACTCAAGTGCAGCGCTATCGGCGAGGATGAGGCAGTCCCTATCCGCTAGGCAAGCATGCACTAGGAGTCGCCGATGCCCATTCGAGTTCCCCGCCGTGGGCTCGCGCTGATCAGCGCACTATTACTGAGCCTACCGATGCTGAGCCTACCAGTACTGAGCCTACCGGCCCTCGCCGACGAGGCCGCCGATCGTGCCATGCGCAACGCGCTGGAAGCCGCCCGCAACCAACAGTGGAACCGTATCGATCAAGCCGCCATCGACGATCACGTATTGGCCGGGTACGTCGAATATCACCGGCTGCGGGGACGGCTGCCCAACCTCGACCCGGCGACCGTCAACGCCTATCTGACGCGTTATGCCGACTCGCCGCTCAGCGACTGGCTGCGCGGCGTCGCCGAAATCGAGTATGGGCAGGCAGGGCGCTTCAGCGATCTGCTGGCGATCAGCGATGGTGAACCCCGCGGCACGATCCGCCAATGCTACTACTATACCGCCCTGCTCGACCGAGACCCGGCGGCGGCGGCCGCAGGCGGGCGCGAACTGTGGCTGACCGGGCGCTCCCAGCCCAGTGAATGCAATGTGTTGTTCGACACGCTGCGCGCGCGCGGCGAGATCGGCGGACAGGCGATCTGGCAGCGCCTGATGCTGGCCTGGGAAGCCGGCGAAACCGGGTTGATGGACTACCTGGAAGGCGAGCTGCCGGCCGGCTGGAGCGGCGCCAAACAAGCCCTCGAGCGGCTGCGCAAGGATTATTCGGCCATCACCCGGGTGCCCCGCGATGTCGGCCCCGACGGCGCCGCCGCGGCGCTGTTCACGGCAGCCATGGCCCAGTTCACCCGCGCCGATACCGAAGCCGCGCTCGAAGCCTGGCGCAAGATCGCCCCGCAGCTGTCGCTCAGCGACGCCCGGCGTCAGCGCATCGCAAGGGACCTGGCGTTCTATTCGATGGTCCGCGAGATCGACAACAATCGCGCCTGGGTGGACGCCAACCTGACCCGGCTGGCCGACGGCGATCTGCTCGAATTGCGGGTACGCCGCGCGCTGGCCGAGCGCGATTGGCGCGGCGTCATCGACTGGGTTCATGCGATGCCCGACGACCCGCGCCAGGATGCCCGCTGGCAATACTGGCTGGGCCGCGCGCTGGATGAGCTCGGCGATGAGCAGACGGCCAGGAAGGCCTTCGCCGCCGCCGCCGATCAACGCAGCTTCTACGGCTTCGCCGCCGCCGATCGGCTCGGCCAGCCCTACGCGCTCAACCGTGACCGCGCCGCATTCAACGACGCCTATCGTCAGACGGTCGACGATTGGCCGGCAGTCCAGCGCACCGCAGCGCTGATGCGCATCGACGAGCCGGGGCTGGCGCGCAGCGAATGGTACTACGCCTCGCAGCAGGCCAGCGACGAGGAGGCCCGTGCGCTGGCCGACTACGCCCTGCGCCGCGGTTGGTACGCACTGGTAGTCCAGACCACCATTCTCGCCCAGCAGTGGGACGCGCTCGATTGGCGCTTCCCGCCGGCCTACCGGGCCAGTTTTCGCGAGTGGGGCGAGCGCGCCGACGTCGATCCGTTTTTGTTGATGGGCATTGCGCGTCGCGAGAGCGCGTTCAATCCCGAAGCACGCTCGCCGGTGGGTGCGCGTGGCTTGATGCAGCTGATGCCGGGGACCGCCAAGGACGTCAGCGATCGCTACGGCTTTAAGACCCCCACCCCCGAAGAGCTTTACCAGCCCGAAAGCAACATTCGCCTGGGCAGTCGCTATATCCGCGAAATGATCGATCGCTACAGTGGCAACCGCCTGGCTGCCGTAGCGGCTTACAACGCCGGCCCCGGCCGGGTCGATCGCTGGCTGCGCGAGGCCCCGCGCGAGTTCGACCTGTTCGTCGAGAGCATTCCCTACCGCGAGACACGCGACTATGTACAGGCGGTGCTCGCCTACCGGGTGATCTTCGCCAGCCTGGCCAACGATGGGGAGACGACAGGCATTGCCATGCTCGACGACAGCGAGCGCCAGAATCGCTACGATGCGTCGTTGCTGGCCCGCAATTGACGCTCGAGGGAAAGGCCTGTGCCGAGCCCGGATCGCGGCTCGGCACAGGCCCGACAAAAAACGGGGGTGGCCAATGGCCACCCCCGTTTGCATTTCTCGTATTACCGGTCGCGATCAGTAACCGCGCTGCTTGTAGCGCTCGGCCTGGCGCTGATCGCTCGGCCGCCGCCGACCATGCGAGCCGTTGGCGACCTTGCCACGCCGGCTGCGAATATCGCCTTTGGCCATCTGTCACCTCCTTCTACCGCTGAAGTGTCGAACCACCCTTAGGAAACACTGCATAAATGCCTGCGCGAGCAAATCGCTGCGTTGTGCGGTGCTCGGAATCCTCACATATACCTCATATGCTCCGGTTCCTGTGCTCCGTACGCCTTGCGCTTTATTTCGCTCGCCTATTTATTCAGCGTTTCCGTAGGCGATTACGCCTCAGTGTGGTAACCGCTCGGCGTCTAGGTCAAGCGTCAGGGTCAAGTCGCAGCCGGCATTGGCCTCAGGCTCGCGAGCGACGGCGAATCGGCGCGTCATCGCTGTTGCGGCGACGCGCCGGACGCTCGGCACGCTCCGGCGCGCCCTGGTCCTCGGCGATCTCCAGCGCCTGACCGGCGACCCGCGCACGCGCCATCTTGGCGAGGATCGAGGTCGGCAACGAACTGGGCAGTTCGACCACCGAGAAGGCGTTGCGGATATCGATGCGTCCGATACGCGCCCCTTCGATGCCGCCTTCGTTGGCCAGCGCGCCGACCAGCTGACCCGGCTTGACGCCATCCTTGTGGCCCACCGAGACGCGATAGCGCGTCATGCCCTCGCTGGGACCGCTGTCACGGCGACGCGGCGGCTTGCCGTCGCGCGGTGCGCTATCGCGATCGTTGCGTGCGCCCGGCTTGGGCAGGCGACCGATGGGCGCCTCGTCGGCGCGCGCCATGGCGGCGAAGGCGCAGGCCAGCTCGACCGGATCCTGGCCTTCGTCGATCAGTCGTTCGATCAGGCTGCGCTGCGCGTCGGCGCCGGCGGTCAGCGCGCCGATCACGCGCTCGCGAAAGCGCTCGTCACGATGGGCGCGGATCGCCGCTTCGTCGGGCAGTTGCGTATCGGTCAGCGTCTGGCCGGTGGCCTGCTCCAGCCAGCGCACCTTGCGGGTCTCGCGGACACCGGCGAAGGTGATCGCCACCCCCGAACGTCCGGCACGACCGGTACGCCCGATACGGTGCGTATAGGCCTCGCTGTCCTGCGGCAGATCGTAGTTGACGATGTGGGTGATACGCGGCACATCGAGGCCACGGGCGGCCACGTCGGTCGCTACCAGCACGTCGATCTTGCCGCGCTTGAGCCGGGTGACCGTGCGCTCGCGCAGGCTCTGATCCAGGTCGCCGGACAGCGCCGCGGCATTGATACCGCGCAGGGTGAGCTGCTCGACCAGCGTCGTGCAGGCGGCACGCGTGCGCACGAAGACGATCGCCGCATCCACCGGCTCGACTTCGAGGATCCGCGACAGCGCTTCCAGCTTGGCGCCGCCATCGACACGCACCAAGCGCTGGTCGATGCTCGCCGCGGTGTCGGCCTTGGACTCGATGGCCACCTTGACCGGATCGACCAGGTAGCGATTGACGATACGCTCGATCTCGGCCGGCAGCGTCGCGGAGAAGAACACCCGCTGGGCGTCCTTGGGAGTATCGGCGACCACGCGCTTGACATCGTCGATGAAGCCCATGCGCAGCATCTCGTCGGCTTCGTCGAGAATCAGCGCGGACAGGCCGTCCAGCTTGAGGCTACCGCGATCGAGATGGTCGATCACCCGCCCCGGGGTACCGACGATCACCTGCGCGCCGCGGCGCAGCGCGCCGAGCTGCTCGCGATATTCCTGGCCGCCGCACAGGCTGGCCACTTCCAGACCCTTGAGGTTCTGGCCGTACTTGGTGAACGAAACGGCGACCTGCTGGGCCAGCTCGCGGGTCGGCGCCAGCACCAGCACCTGCGGCTCGCGGCGGGTCAGTTCGAGTTTCGACAGTACCGGCAGCGCGAACGCCGCAGTCTTGCCGGTACCGGTCTGGGCCTGGCCCAGCATGTCACGGCCTTCCAGCAGCGCAGGAATGGTCTGCGCCTGGATCGGCGACGGATTCTGATAGCCCAGGGTTTCCAGGGCGGAGAGCACAGCAGGCAGCAGTGCCAGGTCGCCGAAGCTCGGCGAGGCGACAGAAGTCGAGGTCATATCACACCTTGAGTGGCCGGCAGTCACCGGCGAGAAATTGTCGTGGCACCGCGTCGCTTGCTGGTTGCCGTTGAAATCACTGGGCAACGTGACGAGATACCGGTCGCACCTGCATCCTGTCCGCTTCTCTAGCGTCACCGCGGAATGCGGAAACGGACGAACAGTGTGGCGACCTTGCACGCCGGGGCCGAGTCGGCAACTGTGGCGTTCCATCAATGCACCTGGCGCTTCACATCAGCCGCTCGTAACGAGTCGAACTGTGCGCCTTGCGAGAGAGACGTCCCCTGCCCGTTGGCAGTCGATGGGGGCGAATCAGCTGGATGGTGGGGTCAACACATGCGAGGAGCGGGCATGCTACCATCGTCGGATAGGGTTTGCCTAGTTTCTTTTCATTCACCGCTTAACCGACCGATCGGGAGTTGTCGATGCCCAGCCTGTGGGTCGATGCCGATGCCTGTCCGCGCGCCGCGCGGGATATATTGATTCGCGCCGCCGAACGTACTCGGACCAGCGCCTGGTTCGTCGCCAACCATCAGGTGCCGTTACCGCCTTCGCGCTGGGTCAAGCCGCTGGCGGTGGCCAGTGGCTTCGATGCCGCCGACAACGAGATCGTCCGCCGCATCGAACGCGGCGACCTGCTGATCACCGCCGACCTGCCGCTCGCCCTGGAGGCGATCGACAAGGGTGCCGAGGTCATGACCAATCGTGGCGAGGCGCTGACCCCGGACAATATCCGTGCCCGTGTGCAGATGCGCGATTTCATGGAAACTCTGCGCGCCAGCGGCGAGCACACCGGCGGCCCGAGCGGCTATGGCGATGTCGAACGCCGCGAGTTCGCCAATGCCCTGGATCGCTGGCTGGCCAGGAATCGCGGCTAGGTTAACCATGGGCAGGAAATTGTAAGAGCAAGCTCTTCGCGACCGGGTTGGTTCGGCGCCACCACTATCGGGAATAAATTCCCTCCCACAAGAGCTCACAGCCAACTGGTCTGGTTTTGATAGGGGTCGGGAAGGCTTCGCCTCCCCGCCCTCCGAACCGTGCGTGCGGTTCTCCCGCACACGGCTCTCCAGTCGATGGTTTCAACATCGTGATTGGCTCGCTTGCTGCCAGGCTTCGG
>NZ_JAIRBP010000056.1:0-11439 GCF_021151495.1 Halomonas sp. IOP_31
ATCGCGTGACTTGTCACCGCGTATCGGGCAAGCGCCCACATGAATTACCTGATCGATTGTTAAAGAGCGTCTCGCTGTGCCGTCGCGCCACCGGGTGGCTCGCCAGCGCCCTGCGAGGAAGGCGTATTCTACCGATCCGGGCCGCGCTGTCAAGCGCCGGGTCGAGCCCATCGCGCTCAATCCAGAGCGCCGGACCCAGCCCGAAACGCGAGGGCAGTGTAGTGTCCGTGAGCGTTTTCGGCAATCCCAATCCATTCGAACGCCTTCAAAAACCTCTCACGAAACAACCACTTGCTTCTCGAATCACCGCCCGCGACGCGGTGCGTCGTCGGCAGCGGATGCGTACTTTACGGCCCCCGTGCGACGATGGCAAGCCCTGGCGATGAAAAAAGTGCCTTCAGGGGCGAATGGCCCTGCGCGCTTGTCCACATCCGCCGGGCCGGTCTTCGGGTAAACCGGCTGTGGATAATAAAACGCCCGCGCGGGGCGGGCGCCGGAACGAGTCACGACAGCGGTCCGCTCAGCGTGACCCGCGCATAGCGCTTCTTGCCGGCCTGGATCACATAGCTCCTGCCGGTATCGAGCATATGATCGCGCGCGACCACCTCGCCATCGACCTTGACCCGACCATTGCCGAGCATGTCCTTGGCCTGGGCGCTGTTGTTGGCCAGATTGGCACGGTTGAGCACGGCGGCGATCGGCGCCTGGGCGTTGCCTTCGAAGTCGACCGTCACTTCCGGCAGGTCCTCCGGCAACTCGCCCTCGGCCAGCCGGTTGCCGGCCGAGCGGTGCGCGTTGGCGGCGGCTTCCTCACCGTGATAGCGCGTGATCAGTTCGCGGGCGAGCTCCATCTTGACGTCGCGCGGGTTGGCCCCGGCCTCGACGTCACGCTTGAGCGTCTCGAACGCCTCGTTGCTTTTAAGCGAGAGCAGTTCGAAGTAGCGCCACATCAAACTGTCGGGCATCGACACCAGCTTGTTGAACATCGCCCCCGGCGCCTCGTCGAGGCCGACGTAATTGCCCAGCGACTTGGACATCTTCTGCACGCCGTCAAGCCCTTCGAGCAACGGCATGGTGATCACCACCTGCGGCGGCTGGCCGAAGTGCTTCTGGATCTCGCGCCCCATCAGCAGGTTGAACTTCTGGTCGGTACCGCCGAGTTCGACGTCCGCCTCCAGCGCCACCGAATCGTAGCCCTGGACCAGCGGATAGAGGAACTCATGGATCGAGATCGATTGATTGGCACGGTAGCGCTTCTCGAAATCGTCGCGCTCGAGCATCCGTGCCACGGTCGACTGGGCGGCCAGCTCGATCATGTCGGCCGCGGAGAGCTTGTTCATCCAGTCGGCATTGAAGGCGACGATGGTCTTCTCGGGGTCGAGGATCTTGAAGACCTGTTCGCGGTAGGTCTTGGCGTTGGCCTTGACCTCGCCTTCGGTGAGCGGCTTGCGGGTGACGTTCTTGCCGGTGGGGTCGCCGATGCGCCCGGTGAAATCGCCGATCAGGAAGATCACCTCGTGACCCAGTTCCTGAAACTGGCGCATCTTGGTCAGCAGCACGCTGTGCCCCAGGTGCAGATCGGGCGCGGTGGGGTCGAAGCCGGCCTTGATACGCAGCTTGCGCCCGGAGGCCAGCTTTTGCTCCAGCTCCTCCTCGAGCAGAATCTCGTGGGCGCCGCGCTTGAGCAGCGCCAGCGCATCGGCGACGTCGGTCATCGTGCCCTCTCCATTTATAAACAGTTGCCTGGCATTAAAGCGCTTGCCTGGAAGAATAGGGCAGGATGTTAGCATGTCTTGACTTGGCGGTTGAGCGCCATTCACGCAGAGAGAGGCCCTTATGCCGTTGTTCGTTGGCTTGATGTCCGGAACCAGCCTGGACGGAATCGATGCCGCCCTGGTGCGCTGCGGCGAAGGCCGCCCCGAGCTCGTCGATGCGCTGGGCATCGACATCCCCGACAGTCTGCGCCAGGTGCTGTTGATGCTCTGCCAGTCACGCCAGGCGAGCTTCGCCGATCTTGCCTATGCCGAGCAGGCATTCTGCGAACTGCAGGGCGAGGCCGTCGCCCGGTTGCTCGCCGCCAACGATCTGGAGGCCGGCGCGATCACGGCCATCGGCAGTCACGGCCAGACCATCGAGCACGCCCCGCACGGCATATCGCCCTATACCTGGCAGCTGGACAATCCCAGTCTGCTGGCCGAGCTCACCGGCTGCCCGGTGGTCGGCGACTTCCGGCGCCGCGACCTGGCCGCCGGCGGGCAGGCCGCCCCGCTGGCCCCGGCCTTTCATGCCGCACTGTTTCGCGGCGCCCGGGAGTGGCGGGTGGTACTCAATCTCGGCGGTTTCGCCAATCTGACCCTGCTGCCCCCGACAGAAATCGACACGCCGGTCATCGGCTTCGACACCGGCCCGGCCAATGCCCTGCTGGACGCCTGGCATGCGCGCCACCAGGGCGGCCATTTCGATATTGACGGGCAATGGGCCGCGACGGGTGAGGTCGACGAATCGCTGCTGAAGCGCCTGCTCGACGACCGGTTCTTTCATCAGCCGCCGCCCAAGAGTACCGGGCGCGAGTACTTTCATCTCGACTGGCTGGCAGCATACGCCAGCGGCCGCGAGGCGCCGCAGGACATTCAGGCCACGCTGGCCGAACTGACCGCCGCCAGCGTGGCCCTGGGCATCGAACAGGCGCTCGCCCGGCAAGGCGCCGAAGGACCGCTGACGTTGATCCCCTGCGGCGGCGGGGCACGCAACGCCGACCTACTGGCGCGTTTGCAACGTCGCCAACCGGCGCTGGCCCTGGCGCGCTGCGACGACTTCGGCTGGTCGGCCGACTGGCTGGAAGCCGGCGCCTTCGCCTGGCTGGCCTGGTGCCGCCTGGAAGGGCTGCCCGGCAACCTGCCCAGCGTCACCGGCGCCGCGGGAGAACGGGTCCTTGGCGGACTGTATAGCGCCTGAACCCAGGCCCGGGGTTCGCTCGGGCCATCATCACTCGAAGTCGTCGCTGGCCCGCAGCGACAGCCGGCTCGCGGCGTCCAGCGCCTGGCCGACGCCCTGCCCGTCACCCTGGCCGTACTTGATCATCATGCGCAGATCGTTGGCGGAATCGGCATGCACCAGTGCGACCTCCTGGCTGATATCGCCACGCTGGTAGAGCTCGAACAGCGCCTGATCGAAGGTCTGCATGCCCAGATCGCGCGAGCGCGCCATCAGCGCCTTGATTTCGCCGACCTCGCCCTTGCGGATCAGCTCGCTGACCAGCGGCGAGCGCAGCAGCACCTCGATCGCCGGCGCACGCCCCTGACCGTCCTGACGCGGCAGCAACTGCTGGGCGACGATCGCCTGCAGGTTGAGCGACAGATCGAGCCAGACCTGCTCGTGGCGTTCGTTGGGGAAGAAGTGAATGATCCGATCGAGCGCCTGATTGGCGTTGTTGGCGTGCAGCGTCGCCAGGCACAGATGGCCCGTCTCGGCGAATGTCAGCGCCTGCTCCATGGTCTCGCGGGAACGGATCTCGCCGATCATGATCACGTCGGGGGCCTGGCGCAGGGCGTTTCTCAGCGCCACCTCGAAGGATTCGGTGTCGATGCCCACCTCGCGCTGGTTGATGATCGCCCGGCGATGCTGGTGGATGTACTCGATGGGATCTTCGATACAGATGATGTGGCCACCGGCGTGCTCGTTTCGGTGCTGAATCATCGACGCCAGTGTCGTCGACTTGCCGGCCCCGGTACCGCCGACCACGCACACCAGGCCACGCTTGAGCGAAACCAGTTCGCCCAGCGTGGCCGGCAACGACAGCGCTTCCAGCGACGGAATATCGTAAGCGATGCGCCGCACCACCATCGCCATCTGGCTGCGCTGATAAAAGGCGCTGATGCGAAAGCGACCCTTGCCCGGCAGGCTGAGCGCGAAGTTGGCCTCGCGCCGGGCCTCGAAACGCTCGCGGGCGCCCTCGGGCAGCGCCGCCAGGACCAGCTCGCGCACCTGGTCGACGCTCAACGCCGTGTCGCCCAGCGCCACCAGTTTGCTGCTGATCTTCAGCGACGGCGGGGCGTTGGTCGACAGCAGCATGTCCGAGGCCTGCTTGTCGATCATGATATCCAGCAACTGATGCAGCCATTTACCCGGTGTCATGCACTCTCCTGTGGCCGGTTATTGCGCGCTGCTCGCCTCGGGCAGATGCCCCTTGGCCTTGCTCTGGGCTTCCTCGCGGCTGATCACGTGCTGGCTGACCAGCTTGGCGAGCGCCGTATCGAGTGTCTGCATGCCCTGGTTGCCGCCGGTCTGGATCGCCGAGTAGATCTGCGCCACCTTGTCCTCGCGGATCAGGTTGCGTACCGCCGAGGTCGCCACCAGGATCTCGTGGGCGGCGACCCGCCCGCCGCCGTTGCGCTTGAGCAGGGTCTGCGAGATGACGCCCTGCAGCGACTCGGAGAGCATCGAGCGCACCATCGACTTCTCGTCGCCGGGAAACACGTCGATGATCCGGTCGATGGTCTTGGCCGCCGAGGTGGTGTGCAGGGTGCCGAACACCAGGTGGCCGGTTTCCGCCGCGGTCAGCGCCAGGCGAATGGTCTCCAGGTCGCGCAGTTCGCCGACCAGGATCACGTCGGGGTCCTCGCGCAGCGCCGAGCGCAACGCCTGGGTGAAGCCCTGGGTATGGCGATGTACCTCGCGCTGGTTGATCAAACTGCGCTTGCTGACGTGGACGAATTCGATCGGATCCTCGATGGTCAGGATATGGTGATGCTGGGTGTCGTTGATGTGGTCGATCAGCGCCGCCAGGGTCGTCGACTTGCCCGAGCCGGTCGGCCCGGTCACCAGCACCAGTCCGCGCGGCAGTGCGGCGAAGCGCCGAAACACATCGCCCAGATCGAGCTCCTCGAGGGTCATCACCCGCCCGGGGATGGTCCGGAATACCGCCCCGGCGCCGCGGTCCTGATTGAAGGCGTTGACACGAAAGCGCGCCACCCCGGGCACCTCGAAGGAGAAGTCGGTTTCCAGCTGGGCCTCGTAGTCACGGCGCTGCCGGTCGCCCATGATGTCGTAGATCATCTTGCGGACGTCGCGGTCGTCCATCGCCGGCACGTTGAGGCGGCGAATGTCGCCGTCGACGCGAATCATCGGTGGCAGCCCGGCGGAAAGGTGCAAGTCCGAGGCATTCTGCTTTGCCGAAAATGCCAGGAGTTCGGTAATATCCATTCGATTCCCTGCTTACATTTCTTATAAGGTCGATGTCAGTATGCCAGACGTTCCGGTCAGCGAGGCACTCGCTCATGCGCGCCGCAGGCTGACCGACGCCTTGGCGCAGGCCGGGCGTGACAGCGATGCGGCACAGTTGCTGGCGGTCAGCAAGACCAAGTCCGCTGGTCTCGTTCGCCAGGCCTACGGGGCCGGGCAACGCGATTTCGGCGAGAATTATCTCCAGGAAGCACTCGACAAGCAGCACGAACTCGCCGACCTGGAGGCCATCGTCTGGCATTTCATCGGCCCTTTGCAATCCAACAAGACCCGCGCCGTCGCCGAGCACTTCAGTTGGGTCCACAGCATCGAGCGTGCCAAGACCGCCCGGCGGCTATCCGAGCAGCGCCCCGCCGCCCTCGGGGCGTTGAACGTCTGCCTGCAGGTCAACGTCAGTGGCGAAGCCAGCAAGGCGGGGATCGCCCCCGAGGATCTCGAGGCGCTGGCCCGCGAGGTCGCCGGGCTGCCCAACCTGCGGCTGCGCGGGCTGATGGCGATTCCCGCGCCGGCCGTGGGGCTCGACGCCCAGCGCCGACCGCTGGCCGAGCTGCGACGGCTCAAGGAGCGCCTCGCCGAGCGCCTGCCCGAGCTTACTCTCGACACCCTGTCGATGGGCATGAGCGACGACCTGGAAGCGGCGGTTCTCGAGGGCGCCACGCTGGTTCGCCTGGGCACGGCGATCTTCGGCGCCCGCGCCGTTCGTCATTGAACGCGGCGCCGGGCGAGTGCCGACCACGAGCGCTACGGCTCCGTACACAGCGACAAAGGACACACCCATGGCAAGCCAAGTCACCTTCATCGGCGCCGGCAACATGGCCAGCGCCATCTTCGGCGGGATGATCGAAGCCGGCTATCCGGCCACGGCGATCACCGCCACCGCGCGGCGCCGTGAAACGCTCGAGCCGCTCGAGGCGCGTTATGGCATCAATGTCAGCACCGACAACGATGCCGCCGTGGCCAACGCCGACGTCGTGGTGCTGTCGGTCAAGCCGCAGCTCATGCGCGAGGTCTGCGAGCGCCTGCGCGACGTCGTGCAGGCGCGCCGCCCGCTGATCGTCTCGGTGGCCGCCGGACTGAATGCCGAGACGCTGGATGAATGGCTCGGCGGCGGGCTGGCGGTGGTACGCTGCATGCCCAACACACCGTCGCTGGTCGGCGCCGGCGCCTCGGGGCTGTACGCCAACGCCCGGGTCAGCGAGCAGCAGCGCCGGCTTGCCACCAGCCTGCTCGAGCCTGTGGGGCTGGTCGAGTGGGTCGACAACGAAACGCTGATCGAGGCGGTCACCGCTGTGTCGGGCAGCGGTCCGGCCTATTTCTTCCTGATCTTCGAGGCGCTCGAGGAAGCCGGCAAGCGACTCGGCCTGCCCGCCGACAGTGCGCGACGATTGGCCTTGCAGACCGGCTTCGGGGCGGCGAGGATGGCCCAGCAGAGCGAATTCGAGCCGGCCCAGCTGCGCCGCAACGTGATGTCGCCGGGCGGCACCACCGAACGCGCCGTGCACTGCCTGGAAGACGGCGGCCTGCGCGAGCTGTTCGCCGAGGCCACCGAGGCCTGTGCCGCGCGGGCCCGCGAAATGGCCGCCGAGCTCGGCAAGAAGGACTAGGCTTCGTCTGAAAAGTCGACGAGCGATGGCCAGGCAAGGCAAAAAATGGGCGAAAAGGCGGAGTTTACGGGTTGTAAATGAGTACTTTGAGCCTATTTTTAACGCCGCATGGTCGAGTGCAGGCACTTTTCGGACAAAGCCTAAATTCACACGCCGCGACACGCCCACCCCGCGCCCGAACCCGGCGCGCGCGTGAATCGGCCTGACGGTTCGAATCGACACGGAGGAGTTCCATGGGGAGTCAACTGGGCGGCGCCGGCCTGATGCTGGTCAACATGCTGATCAACATCTACCTGTTTCTGCTGATGCTGCGTTTTCTGCTGCAGGCGTCGCGAGCCGATTACTACAACCCGCTCAGCCAGTCGGTGGTCAAGGTCACCCAGCCGGCGGTCAAGCCGCTGCAAAGCTTTCTGCGCCCGGTCGGTCCGTTCGACCTGGCGACGCTGGCGGCCGGCTTCATTCTCAAGGCGCTGAGCATCGTGCTGATCATGTGGCTGGCGATCGGCGGGCTACCGCCGTTGGCGGGGATCGCCATCGCCTCGCTGGCGGCGCTGGCCAGCGCGATCCTCAAGATCTATTTCTTCGCGCTGATCGGCATGATCATTCTCAGTTGGGTCGCCCCCCAGGCCAGCCATCCCGGGGCGATCTTGATCATGCAACTGGTCGAGCCGGTCATGGCGCCGGTGCGCAAGGTCATACCGCCGCTGGGCATGATCGACCTGTCGCCGATCGTGGTATTCATCATTATCAACCTGGTCGATGGCCTGGTAGTCGGCTCGCTGACCCGCGCCGCCGGTATTTCCGGCATGCTGGTCGGCTTCTAGCCGCTAGCCGCCGCCCGCCGGCCGATCGCCAATACAAGACGGGGCCGACGAGCCCCGTGCCGAACACTGGACACGACACGCTTGATGAATGAATCGCTTCCCGCCGACTCGGTGGGCCTGGTGACGCCACAGCATCAGCACTTCGAGGCGCCGCTGCCGCTGGCCTGCGGCAAGACGCTGCCGGCCTACGAACTGGTCTACGAGACCTACGGCGAGCTCAACGCCCGGCGCGACAACGCCGTGCTGATCTGCCACGCGCTGTCGGGGCACCACCACGCCGCCGGCTATCACAGCCCGGACGAACGCAAGCCCGGCTGGTGGGATGCGCACATCGGCCCGGGCAAGACGCTCGACACCAACCGCTTCTTCGTCGTCTCGCTGAACAACCTCGGTGGCTGCCATGGCAGCACCGGGCCGTGCAGCGTCAACCCCGAGACCGGCCGGCCCTGGGGCCCGGACTTTCCGGTGATGACCGTCGCCGACTGGGTGCACAGCCAGGCGCGGCTGGCCGACCGGCTGGGCATCGAGCGCTTCGCCGCGGTGGTCGGCGGCAGCCTCGGCGGCATGCAGGTATTGCAGTGGGCGCTCGCCTACCCCGAGCGCATCGCCAATGCCGTGGTCATCGCCGCCACGCCGCGCTTGTCGGCGCAGAACATCGCCTTCAACGAGGTCGCCCGGCAGGCGATCCGCTCGGACCCCGACTTCAACGACGGCTGGTACGATCAACACGGCACGCTGCCCAAGCGCGGCCTCAAGCTGGCGCGCATGGTCGGCCACATCACCTATCTGTCCGAGCACTCGATGGGCGCCAAGTTCGGCCGCGACCTGCGCAGCGACGAGCTCAACTTCGGCTACGACGTCGAATTCCAGGTCGAGTCCTATCTGCGCTACCAGGGCGACGCCTTCTCCATCGCCTTCGATGCCAACACCTACCTGCTGATGACCAAGGCGCTCGATTACTTCGATCCCGCCGCGGCCCACAACGGCGATCTCGCCGCCGCCCTGGCGCCGGCCAGTTGTCGTTTCCTGGTGGTCAGCTTCTCCACCGACTGGCGCTTCGCGCCGGAGCGCTCGCGGGAACTGGTCGACGCGCTGATGCGCGCCGGCAAGCCGGTCAGCTACGCGGAGATCGACTCGCCGTTCGGTCACGACGCCTTTCTGCTTCCCGATGCTCGCTACCAGGCGGTCTTCGGCGGTTTCATGAAGCGCGTGGCCCGTGAACTCGGCCTGGAGGGCAAATGATGCGCGCCGATCTCGAACTGATCTACCGCTGGGTGCCCGAAGGCGCCCGGGTGCTCGACCTGGCCTGTGGCGACGGCGAGCTGCTCGACGCGCTGGCCCGCGAAAAGGACGTGTTCGGCTATGGCCTGGAGATCGCCCCCGCGGGCATCACCGCGTGCCTCGAGCGCGGCGTCAACGTCATCGAGCAGGATCTCGACCAGGGCCTGGCCAATTTCGAGAACGACGCCTGCGACCTGGTGGTCATGACCCAGGCGCTGCAGGCGCTGCGCCGCCCCGACCTGATGCTCGACGAGATGCTGCGGGTCGGCCGCGAGGCGATCATCACCTTCCCCAACTTCGCCTACTGGCGCCATCGCTTTTATCTCGGCTTCAAGGGCTACATGCCGGTGTCGCGCTCGCTGCCGCACGCCTGGTACGACACCCCCAACATCCACCTGTCGACCTTCAACGACTTCGAGAAACTGTGCCGCGACAAGGGCCTGGTGATCACCGACCGGGCAGTCGGCACCGGCGAGCACAAACGCAACCGCGCCAGCCGCATCTGGCCCAACCTGTTCGGCGAGATCGCCATCTTCCGCGTCAGTCGGCGTCGTTAGCCGTCACCAGCTCGCGCTCGAGCGCCACCGGCAGGCGTCCAGCCAGGCTGATCGAGGCTGGGCGCGACGCCTGATGGCTTACCCGGCAACCATAGGCCAGTATCTCGACGCCGCGCTTCGCCACCCGCCGCAGCGTCGTCGCATAGTGCGCATCGATGTGCGCCGCCGGCGCGACGGCGGTTATCCCGGTGTGCGCCACGCAGAACAGCAGCACCGCCCGCTGGCCGCCGGCGGCCAGCTCGGCCAGCGCTTCCAGGTGGCGCGTGCCGCGCACGCTGACCGCATCGGGGAAATAGCCGTGGCCGTCGGGCTCGCGCAAGGTGACCTGCTTGACCTCCACAAACGCCGAGCCGCGGCGCGGATCGTCGAGCCGAAAGTCGAGCCGCGAGCCGGCGACCTGGGCCTCGCGCTTGAGCTGCGTGTAGCCGGCCAGCTCCGCCACCCGCCCCGCCGCGAGCGCCTCGGCGACGATCGCATTGGTGCGCCCGGTATGCACCGAGGCGCTCGCCAGCGTGCCGTCGGCCTGGGGCAGTTCGACCAGTTCCCAGGTCCAGGCCAGCTTGCGCGCCGGGTTGTCGCTCGGCGCCAGCCACACCCGGCAGCCCGGCACGTTGACCGCACGCATCGAGCCGGTATTCGGACAGTGCGCCACCACCGTCTCGCCGTTGGCCAGCTCGACGTCGGCGAGAAAGCGCTTGTAGCGCCGGCGCAGAATGCCCGGCACCAGGTCGGGGTAGTCCACATCAGCCTCCCGTCTGACGCGCCAGGAAGCGCTCGAGGCGGACAAGCGCCTCTTCGAGCCGGGCGACGTCGTTGGTGAAGGCGACCCGCACGTGATGCTCGCCGCCGCGCACCGCGAAATCGACGCCCGGGGTGATGGCGACGTTTTCCTCTTCCAGCAGCGCCCGCTGACCGGCCTCGACGACCGGCGGCGGCGTGGCGAAATCAGGCTCGTCGACTTCCAGATGGATGACGTCGTGGCCCGCCGCTTCGCGGGCCTGAGCCAGCTCCAAAAGCTGCATGACACGAAACGCCTGCATCCGCTCGATGCGTTCACTCCAGTGCATGATTGCTTCCTTGGTCGCGCCTTCAGCGCCGACGGCGAGCCGACGGCGAGCCGACGGCGAGCCGACGGCGGCAGTCAGTTGTCCACGCCCGACGACACGCGTCAAGATTCCTCGCTGGGCGGACGTTCAATGGTTGCAATGCCGGCGCTTTTTCGCTAAATAAGCAAGGCTTCGGGTGGGCATGCCATCCGCGGAGCCGCCGATTCGACGTGGCGGGTCCGAGCGGCCGGGCATCGGCCCCAGTCACTTGAGTAATGAGGCAGCCCCATGCCAGTAGCAGAACAGAAGACGGAAGCGCCAAAGAAATTCACCCCGTACGAGCCGGCACCGGGTGAAGAGTACATGAACGAGCAGCAGCTGGAGCACTTCCGACAGATCCTGCTCGGCTGGAAACAGGATCTCATGGAAGAGGTCGACCGCACCGTGCGTCACCTGCAGGAAGACGCCAACAACTATGCGGATCCGGCCGATCGGGCGACTCAGGAAGAGGGCTTCAGCCTGGAGCTGCGCACCCGTGACCGTGAACGCAAGCTGCTCAAGAAGATCAACGAAACAATCGAGAAGATCGACGAGGACGATTACGGCTTCTGCGAGGCCTGCGGCGTCGAGATCGGCATCCGCCGGCTCGAAGCGCGCCCCACGGCCACCTTGTGCGTCGACTGCAAGACGCTGGCGGAACTCAAGGAAAAGCAGCTTGGCGGCTGAGTGATCGGTGGGTCGAGACGGGCGCCCCGGTGGCGCCCGTTTGCGTGTGCGCCAGGCATGGCGCGCAGCGCCTGAGTGGCGCTGTTCCCGAGGGTGGTGCCTCGGGATGACTTGGGGGTGAAAGTCCCCTGTACGCCCGGCAAGGGGAAGTACTAGCCGA
>NZ_JAIRBP010000057.1:0-11204 GCF_021151495.1 Halomonas sp. IOP_31
GTTCCAGGGCCTCGTCGACGTTGATGTCGCTGATGGTCATGTCACCGCATGGCGTAGTGGGCGGATGTGCGTACTATGCCAGAGAAATCAGGTGGTTGGCGACCCTAATTCAGAACCACCTAAATAGTTACATCGAGAAACCCTTCAACCACCAGCAGTTGATCGACTGCATACAACAGGCCTTGGCCTTGAACCAGCATCAACGCCTGGCACAACGGCGGCACGACGAACTTGTCGCCCGTTTCGCCGAGCTGCGGCCGAAGGAACAACAGATTCTGCGCCACGTTGCCGAGGGCATGACCAGCCGTGAGATTGCAGAGCACCTGGACATCAGTGCCAAGACCGTGGAGGTCTACCGGCTTCGGACCATGCGCGCCTTAGGTGCCGAAAACCTTGCCGAACTGGTCAGGATGGCGGTGGCATTAGGGTTGGTCGAAGTTATGCCAAAAGAGAAGGGGGAAGAGTAGGAACTCAAGAGTTTGCCGGTTCGTCATAGTTGGGCAGGTTGTCGCGGATCGGCAGCTTGGGATCGCTGAGCCTGAGGTGGCAGGGCTGGTCTTCCTCGTGATTGGTGTTGGACAGGAACACCGAGGAGGGATTGTTGAAGGTCGGGCTTGGGGTAGTCGATCCGCTCGCCCTCGGCCGCCTGCTGCATCAGGCGGCCGCCAGGCCCGAGGGCCCGGCGCCGCCGTGGTCCATCGACAACCGGAAGGAACCAAGTAGGGCGGGTTGAGGGAAGCGAAACCCACCGGACCAAGATGGCCCCCGCGGGCAAGGTACGCAGCCCCCGGCCTACGGTTGAACCGCCGGGACTTGGCGAAAGGAGCCCTTAGCCAACGTCCTCGAAGCGCCGGTGGTCAACATCATCGTCCGCTTACAGCTTGCCCTCGAGCTCGGGCACGGCCTCGAACAGGTCGCCCACTAAGCCATAGTCCGCGACCTGGAAGATCGGCGCCTCCTCGTCCTTGTTGATGGCGACGATCACCTTGGAATCTTTCATCCCCGCCAGGTGCTGGATGGCCCCGCTGATGCCCACCGCAATGTACAGCTCAGGCGCCACGATCTTGCCGGTCTGCCCCACCTGCATGTCGTTGGGCACGAAGCCGGCGTCCACCGCCGCCCGCGAGGCGCCGATCGCCGCGCCGAGCTTGTCGGCGATGCCGTCGAGCAGCGCGAAGTTCTCGCCGCTGCCCATGCCGCGCCCGCCGGAGATCACCACCTTGGCGGCACCCAGCTCCGGCCGGTCGCTTTCGGCCAGCTGCTCGCCGACAAAGGACGACAGGGCGTTGTCCACCACGGTGTCGATCGCCTCGACGGGGGCGCTGCCCTGATCTTGTGAAGAGCCGCCGACCGCATCGAAGGCGGTGGCGCGCACGGTGATCACCTTCAGGGCGTCAGCGCTCTGCACGGTGGCGATGGCGTTGCCGGCGTAGATCGGGCGCTTGAAGGTGTCGGCGCCCTCCACCGCGATGATCTCGGAAATCTGCGCCACGTCCTTGAGCGCGGCGAGGCGCGGCAGCACGTTCTTGCCGGTGGTCGAGGCCACCGCCAGCACGTGGGAATAGTCGTCGGCCAGCGCCACCAGCAGCTCGCCCAGGGGCTCGGCCAGCTGGTGGGCATAGACGGCGGCATCGGCGACGCGCACCTTGCTCACCCCGTCGAGCCTGGCGGCCGCCTCGGCGATGGCGCCGACGTTCTCGCCGGCCACCAGCACCTCGATATCGCCGCCGCTCTCCTCGACAATATGTTGCGCCGCGGCGACCACGTGGGCGGTGGCCGAGCCCAGTTCTCCATCGTGATATTCGGCAAGGACCAGAATGCTCATGCGATCAGCTCCTTTCAAAGCACTTTGGCTTCGTTCTTGAGTTTGTCCACCAGCTCATCGACGGAGCCCACCTTGACGCCGCCCTGGCGCTCGGCCGGCGGCTCGATCTTGACCAGGGTGAAGCGCGTGGCAACCTCGACGCCGAGCTCCTCCGGGGTCTTGACGTCCAGCGGCTTCTTCTTGGCCTTCATGATGTCGGGCAGCTTGGCGTAGCGCGGCTCGTTCAGGCGCAGGTCGGTGGTGACGATGGCCGGCAGCGCGAGCGACAGGGTCTGCAGGCCGCCGTCGATCTCGCGGGTCACCTTGAGGCGCTTCTCATCACCTTCAGCCTCGACGCTGATGTCGGAGGCGAAGGTGCCCTGGGGGCGGCCGGTCAGGGCGGCGAGCATCTGGCCGGTCTGGTTGTTGTCGCTGTCGATGGCCTGCTTGCCGAGGATCACCAGGTCCGGCTGCTCGGCCTCGACCACCTTGGCCAGCGCCTTGGCCGCGCCCAGCGACTCGACGCGCGCGTCGGTCTCGGCTGACGTATCAACATGGATGGCACGGTCGGCGCCCAAGGCCAGGGCGGTGCGCAGCTGCTCCTGGGCGGCCTTGGGGCCGACGGTGACCGCGACCACCTCGGTGGCCACGCCTTTTTCCTTGAGCCGCACCGCCTCTTCCACGGCGATCTCGCAGAAGGGGTTCATGGCCATCTTGACGTTGCTGAGATCGACGTCGGAGTGATCCGGCTTGACCCGGATCTTGACGTTGTAGTCGATGACGCGTTTGACCGCGACGAGGATTTTCATAAATTCCCCCTAATACTCGTTTGATAGAAAAAACAACGAATAGGCAAGTTACGAGATTTCATGTCGCGAACGGTAGCGCTCAGGCATAGACGTGGAAGCCGCGCCCGCTCTTGCGGCCCAGGTGACCGGCCGCCACCAACCGCTTGAGCAGCGGGCAAGGCCGGTACTTGGGATCGCCGAAGCCATCCTGCAGCACCTCCATGATCGCCAGGCAGACGTCCAGGCCAATCAGGTCGGCCAGGGCCAGCGGGCCCATGGGATGGGCGGCGCCCAGTTGCATGGCGCGGTCGATGTCCTCGGCGCTAGCCGCCCCCTCCTGCAGCAGGAAGGCCGCCTCGTTGATCATCGGCACCAGCAGGCGATTGACCGCGAACCCCGGCGAGTCGGCGATCGCCACCGCCGTCTTGCCCAGTTCCTCGGCCAGCGCCTCGATCTTGGCCACGGTGGCATCCGCGGTCTGCTCGGCGCGGATCACCTCCACCAGCCCCAGCACCGGCACCGGGTTGAAGAAGTGCATGCCCACCACGCGTTCGGGACGTTCGCTGACCGCGGCCAGCCGGGTCAGCGACAGCGAGGAGGTGTTGGAGGCGAGGATTGCCTCGGGGGACAGCCGCGACAGGTCGCGGAACAGCGACTCCTTGAGATCGGGCCGCTCGGGCGCCGCCTCGAGGATCACCTCGCAGTCGGCCAGCGCCTCCAGCGAGGTGGTCGGCGCGAGCCGCGCCAGGGCGGCATCACCTGCCTCGGCGGTCAGTTTGCCCTTGTCCACCAGCTTGGTCAGGCCCTTCTCTATCTCCGCCTGGGCCCGCGCCAGCGGCGCCTCGGCGACGTCGTAGAGGCGCACCTCGCGACCGGCGGTCAGCGCCACCTGGGCGATGCCCTGGCCCATGGTGCCGGCGCCGACGACGCCGATGGCCTGCTTGCTCATGTGTTGGATCTCCTCTGTCGTGAAGTCATGGGCCGATGCTATGCATGCGATGTCGGATACGAAGGCTATCTCAGCGTCAGCAACCCGACTCCTGACGGGCCAGCTCGCGCAATACGAACTTCTGAACCTTACCGGTCGAGGTCTTGGGCAAGTCAGTGAAAATGACTGTCTTGGGAGCCTTGAAATGGGCCAGCCGCGCTCGGCAATGGTCGATGATGGCTTGTTCGCTTACCTCGTCATGACCCGCCTTGAGCTTGATGAAGGCGCATGGGGTCTCTCCCCATTTCTCGTGAGGCCTGGCCACCACGGCGGCTTCTTCCACGGCAGGATGGGCATAAAGAACATCTTCCACTTCCACGGTGGAGATGTTCTCTCCTCCTGAGATAATGATGTCCTTCAGGCGATCCTTGATCTCGATATAGCCATCGGCGTGCCATACCGCGAGGTCGCCGGTATGGTACCAGCCACCGGACAGTGCTTCCTGGGTGGCCTCGGGATTCTTGAGATATCCTTTCATGACATTGTTGCCACGCATCAGGATCTCGCCGATGGTCTCACCGTCCTTGGGAACGGGAGCCAGTGTCTCACTGTCTGCCACACACAAAGTCTCAAGCATATGACCACGCACCCCCTGACGAGACTTGAGTCTGGCCCGCTCCTCCAGAGGAAGCTCGTCCCAGGCCTTGCGCCAGGCACAGACCGTCACCGGGCCATACACCTCCGTGAGGCCATAGACATGCGTGACTTCGATACCCAGGGCCTCGACCCCGGCGATAACGGATGCCGGCGGTGCAGCCCCGGCGGTGGTGGCCTTGACCGGATGTTTCAAGGCACGACGTTGTGACTCAGGTAGGTTGACCAAGCCATTCAACACGATGGGAGCGCCGCTGAAGTGGCTGACCTTCTCATCATGCAACAAGGCCATTACCTTGGCCGGCTCTACTCGACGAAGACAAACATTGACACCGGTGTTGGCCGCTATCGTCCACGGGAAGCACCAGCCATTACAGTGAAACATCGGCAAGGTCCAAAGATAGACCGGGTGCGGCCGCATGTGCCATTCGAGGATGTTGCTGATCGCATTCAGGTAGGCCCCCCGGTGGTGATAGACTACACCCTTGGGGTTGCCTGTGGTGCCCGAAGTGTAGTTGAGCGAAATCGCCTGCCATTCGTCATCGGGAAGACGATAGTCATAGTCCGGGTCGCCCTCAGCAAGCAGTGCTTCATACTCAACGACACCGACTGAACTCGCCTCTCCCTCGAACGATGCATCGGCCACATCGATCACCAGCGGCTTATCATCGAGCCTTGAAACAGCTTCCTCGATGACTGAAGCGAATTCTGGATCCACCAGGATCGCTTTCGCCTCACCATGCTCGAGCATGAAGGCGATAGCCTCGGCATCGAGACGGATGTTCAAGGTGTTGAGTACACAGCCTGCCAGCGGCACGCCGAAGTGGGCCTCGAACATTGCCGGCACATTGGGCAACATTGTCGCTACCGTATCGCCGTGACGAACACCACGTGCTTCCAGTGCCGAGGCCAGTCGCCGGCAACGCTCCCATGTCTCTCCCCAGTTGCGACGCAGCTCACCATACACGACTGCCGGATAATCGGGATAAATCTGGGCACTTCGCTCGATAAAGGTCAACGGCGATAGTGCCACATGGTTGGCCTGGGTTCTGGGCAAACCCTGCTCGAATATATTATCCGCTTGATCTTTCATGCTCGACTCCACTCATTGCTGTCCGCAGCAATTAGTCAGTTATGCGTATTATGGCCTGGCGTGGTCTCGTTACGTTACCAGCAGGCTATTGGTGACTCGTGGCCTTGACCGGCTCATCATCAGCCTCATTATGGAGAGGCGCTTTGGCTTCGAACCCAAAAAGGTTCTGTTTTTCCACCAGATAATAGAGGATGCAGCCAGCGGCCAGCCCCCAGCCGGCACCATAGACCGCCAGCACTACCGCCATGGTGCCGGCCACACCCCGCTCGGCCGTGCTATGGGCCTGCTCCATTCCCACCATCAGGCAGATATAGCCGGTCAGGATCAGGGTCAGCGACAGCGCGATGGGGAGTACCGGCTGGAACAGGCTGACCAGGGGCAGGGTGAAGAGGGCAACAAAGCCGGTGATCCAGAAAGTTCCTCCACCGCTGAAGATGGAATCCATCGCCGTGCGTCCATATTTGTAGCGCTCGGCCATAGTAGCGGTGACTGCCGTCCAGATCGGTCCGGCCAGACCCGGATAAGGAGCAAGAAAGGCATGGATCAGGTTACGCAGGGCGGTTACATGGTGTACCCGGTCGGTACTGTAGTCGATCTTCTCATCGGGACGAAGGTGGTCCACCCGAGACATCAAGGTGCGGCCGACGACGATATCACCAAAGGCAATGACGTAGGCGATCACTGCCGTGGGCACGGCCAGCATGAAAACATCCAGACTGGGGAACCCCACCACGAAGGGGAGGTAGTGCCACATTTCAGCGAAGTTCGGCTGAGTGATGCCCCATTCGATAGCTGGAAGAGGATATTCGCCGATCGACCAGGCGATCACGATAGCAGCTATCATCCCCGGCACGATGCCATAATTGGCGATTCTTTTAGCGATGGCATGGCGCTCTACCCAGCCTCTAAAGGCTAGAGAAAATAGTAAGAATATAGCCAATAGCGAACCTAAAGTGAGAGAGATCGGAGTGTTGGAAAGCCTACCGCCCTCCTGGATCTCGCCGGTAATCGCTGCGATACCGGCTCCCACGATAATTCCTGCCTGCAGAGAGTTTGGCACCAGATGAACCAGCTTAGCGCCCAAGCCCGTCACCCCTAGCAGAAAGAAAATCAGAAACACCAGGAACTGCAGCGCGAATAGGGCCCGAATGGCTTCAGGGCCCGGCTCGAAGTTGCCGAGAAACACCAGCACGATGGGCACCGCCGGAGTGATCCAGCCTGGCACCAGTGGCACTCCCATCAGGGCCGGCAGCATGAAACCGATACCGCAGACCACCACGAAGCCCAGTGCAACATCATAGGGTAGCCCCAAATACTGCTCGAGTAGCGGAATCATTGCCAGGCTGACCACAAACATGATCAGCCCCTGGATCATCTCAGCCGCTTCCCAGCGGTAATGGATAAAGGGCAAACGAATCTTGAAGGGACCTGCGGGCCAGTAAGGCTGCTCTTCACCATGCCGGCGCTTGTTGAGTTGCATGGAAGTCTCCTGCCATCCATCTCTAGATGGCTGATTGTGATTGTGATTGTGAAGACACGTCTTATCGACGCTGACTTCGACTACAGCGCTTCGCTATCCAGCTCACCGAGTGTCGATACCCCCGCCTCGATCACTGCCAGCTGGGCACGCCCCAGTGGCAGCCAGTGGCGTAAGGCGAAGTCGGCACTGGAGAGCTTCATGCGATAGAAGGCACTATCAGGGGGGGTATCGTGCAGCGCCATCTGCGCCTTGAGTGCTGAACGTCCCATCAGCCACGCACACAGCACGTGCCCCGTGAGATACAGAAAGGGGGTGGCGAACGCCTGAATGGCATCCGGCCCTTGGTCGGGATGCCTACCTTGCTCGAGCACCAGCGCCATGCCTCGGCGTAGATCCGCCGCGCCTGCCCGGAGAGCCTGCCCAAGCGTCGCCAATGTAGTAGAAGCCTCCAGTTCACTGGATGTCGCCTCGACCTCATCGATGATCTCCGCTAGAGCAGTGCCACTGTCACGCAACAGTTTTCGCCCGGCCAGATCCAGCGCCTGCATGCCGGTCGTACCTTCGTAGATCGTGGTTATCCGGGCATCGCGCAGCAGTTGCGCGGCACCGGTCTCCTCCACATAGCCCATGCCGCCATGCACCTGAATGCCCAGCGAGGCGATCTCCACGACTTGCTCGGTCGAGAAGCCCTTGACAATCGGTGTCAGCAGATCGACTCGCATCTCGGCTTGCTCGCGAGCAATACCATCCTCTGCCTGGCGAGCACGATCTGTTTCGCCCGCCGTGAACAGCGCCAGGGCACGCAGGGCTTCTATGCGCGAGCGCATCGACAGCAAGGTGCGACGCACCTCGAGGTGCTGGACCAGGGTTGCCGGACCTCCCCCCCGGGCTTGAGGTACCCGCCCCTGGACACGCTCGGCAGCATAGGCGACGGCCTGTTGATAGGCGCGTTCAGCCACGCCAATGGCTTGAATGCCCACCTTGTGGCGCGCCTCGTTCATCATGGTGAACATATGGTTCAACCCGCGCCCTGGCTCGCCGACCAGATAGCCGATGGCCCCTTCCCGGTCACCGAAGCTCAGCGTGCAGGTGGGAGAACCGTGGATACCCAGCTTGTGCTCCAACGACGTACACACCACGTCATTACGCTCGCCGAGGTTGCCGTCTTCGTCGACCAGAAACTTGGGCACCAGAAACAACGAGATCCCCTTGTTGCCTTCCGCGGCATCGGGGGTGCGAGCCAGCACCAAGTGGAGAATGTTCTCGGCGCAGTCATGCTCGCCCCAGGTGATGAAGATCTTCTGGCCAGTGAGCCGGAAATGATCACCCTCGGCCACTGCCTTGGTACGGACCTGCGATAGATCGGAGCCGGCCTGTGGCTCGGTCAGGTTCATGGTGCCGGTCCAGCCCCCCTCTACCAGCTTCTCCAGGTAGCGTGATCGCAGGGCATCGTCGCCATGATGGGAGAGAGCTTCGATGGCACCGGCGGTTAGCATGGGGCACAAGGCGAGGGCCATGTTGGCAGCGTGCCAATACTCCTGTACCGCGCTGGCTACCACCTCTGGCAACCCCTGCCCCCCCAGCTCGGCGCTGCAGCCGATGCCATTCCAACCGCCAGCGACGAAGGCTTGATAGGCCTCGGCAAAGCCTTGAGGGGTTTGCACCTCACAGCCCTCGAGCCGGCAACCTTGCCTATCACCGATCTGATTGAGCGGCGCCCAGACCTGGCTGGCCAGTCGCCCCGCCTCTTCCAGCACCGCTTCCACCAGGTCGGGCGTGGTCTCTGTGAAGGCCGGCAACGTCAAAGACCGGCTTTCCAGCAATTCTTCGAGCACGAAACGCGTGTCTCGGATAGGGGGGTTGTAAACCGTCATGGCACTACCTTGAGATATGTATTTACCAACACCTATAGTGTTTTCACTACTTTTTATTGGCAATGCCTCAAAGGTCGTGGCTAGACTAAAGGGGAAAGCCCAGGAAGGTGTGGAGACGGCGCGGGTGTTGCGCTCCACGGCACGAGGACCTGAGAATGAGCTGTCATATCCCCTTTACCCGGCCTGGGGCAGATGAGAGGCAGCCCTTCGACTGCTTGGTCGGTACGTCAATCAACGCGCCTGCTCTTGCAGGCTCCCCCTGCAATACGCGCCAGGAGTCCCATGGATTACCGCCCCTATGTCGACATCCCGCTTCCCGTGGTCGTGGTCGTGGTCGCCATCGCCGGGAAACACAAGGGACAGGTAAGCTTTGCTAATCCTCAGGCCGAACGACTATCCGCCGAACTCGGCTTGACGACCGAGGATCTGCTCCCCTCCGGTGCCTTCAAGCCACTCTCTACAGCCCGCCTGAGCCATGGCCTGGAATGGATCCGTGGGATGCACGCTCTCCGCTGGCGACCGACGCCACTCGATCCACGACACTGCCTATGGATCGCTGAAGTGCTGAGCGAGGAACATGCCATCATCGTTCGTCTGACCAAAGACAGGGATCGGTACCGAGAGCTGGCCGAAAGTACGACCGACCTGATTTCGCGTCATGCCAAGGACGGGACCTTCTTGTATGCCTCCAGGGCGGCGAAAACGCTGCTGGGCTACGAGCCCGAGGAACTCATCGGTGCCTCGGCCTACGACATGTTCCATCCCGACGACTTGACCGCCATGCTCAACAAGTCGCCACGCATCTACCACGACAGCGGTTTCTATCAGCAGACCTACCGATTCCGGGCAAAGGATGGCCACTATGTATGGTTTGAGACCACCAGCCGCACCCACCGCGATCCGCTGACGGGTGAGCTGATCGATATTCTCTGCGTCTCGCGGGATGTGAGTCGGCGCATCCATGCTGAGGCGACCCGTGAGCGCCTGGCACGCGTGGTGGAATCCACGACCGATTATGTGCTGTTCGTCGACGACAGCGAAAAAGTGTTTTATTCCAATGAGGCGGCACGCTATCTGTTGCAGCTTTCCAGCCAGGAAAGCGAAATTCAGCTCAACCAGGCTTATCAGGAAGAGTCATTACGACGGCTGCGCCAGACAGCGTTTACCGCCGCTTCTCGTCAGGGGGCCTGGAGTGGTGAGTTGGAGATGCGCTCTCCCAGAGGGCCGGTGCCAGTGCTGACCGTGGTTATCTCCCACCGAGGGCCAGGGCCAGGGTCAGCGCAGGACCATCTATCACTACTCAACCGCGACATCGGCCTACGCAAGAAGGCGGAAGACCAGGCTCGCATCCACCAGCAGCAGATCGCCCATGCCAATCGGCTGGCCGCCACCGGTGAGCTGGCCTCCAACATCGCACATGAACTCAATCAACCGTTGGGCGCCATTGCCAATTATGCGAGTGGCGTGCTGATGCAGCTTCGTGCCCGCCCGGGCTTACCCGCCTTGGCGCTGGAGGAGCCCCTCAGCCGTCTCAACGATCAGGTGCAGCGACTCGCCGAGCGACTGCGGCACATTCGCAACTTCGTGCGCAAAGGACAAATTCGTCCAGGGCCGGTTGCGCTCGAAGAGGTGCTAGACAGCGCCTGCCATCTCTGCGAATGGCAGTTCAGGGCGAAGCGGATCGAGATCGATATCGTGAGCTCTCCTGGGCTCCCCCCCGTGATGGCCGATGCGACGGCACTCGAACAGGTGGTCGTCAACCTACTGCTCAATGCCCTGGATGCCAGCTGCGACACCCCTGATGCGCGCCATGTGCGCTTGGAAAGCTGGCAGTCGGGGCCAGGTGAGCTCGCCTTCTCGGTTACCGATCAGGGGCCCGGTCTCACACCGGAAGCCGCCGCCGCCGCCTTCACTACCTTCTACTCCACCAAGCCGGAAGGGCTGGGAATGGGACTCGCCATCAGCCGTTCACTGATCGAGACCATGGGGGGCAAGCTGTTTATCGACGACAGCTACCAGGCGGGGGCACGCTTCGTTGTGGCTCTGCCCAAGGCTTCAACTTCCTGCCGCGACGGCATTAACGGTACACTTGGGGGATCTTGAGGCAGCGACCGAGGAGAGAACGTTGGTGGAAGCGAACCTGACCCCGGACGCAGCCGACCGGTCGTTGGTCGCAGTAGTGGATGACGACGAAGCGTTACGTGATTCGCTGATCTGGCTACTCCGATCCGTGGGACTCGAGACCGCTGCTTACCCCACCGGCGAAGCCCTGCTCGAGGCCAATGATGTCCATCACGCGGCGATCCTGCTGGACGTACGTATGCCCGGCTTGAGCGGCCTACAGGTGCAGCAGCAGTTACGAGAGCGTGGTGATGTCGCCCCGGTGATCTTCATGACGGGTCACGGTGACGTCCCCATGGCGGTGCAAGCGCTCAAGGCCGGCGCCTTCGACTTTATCGAGAAGTAACTATTCAGCTCATGCCGCCTGATCCTGGTCGTCCTGTCGCATGAAGGTGGGCACCTCGCCGGCAAACAGTTGCTCCAGCGCCGTATGCGCCGCCATGCCTTGCTTGACCGCGGTGG